>NZ_JBBAKG010000006.1:0-49067 GCF_040403615.1 Haliscomenobacter sp.
CTTATCCTTGCAATGCATCAGCACCACCGATTTCAAAAATATGGTGCGCTTTTATGTGGAATTGATCAAGGGGAGTTAGCTTTATACGTCAAACAGTCATTACCTTCTTAATCCGCTAATTTTTTGAAAAATGTCCAATTCATTTGCCTTTAAACCCGTATGTTTTTTTGTTTCTCTATTTCTTGCGTTCACGGCTTGCGAACAAAAGTCTGTACCTGACTCAACAACGACGTTGAGTGATTACTTTTCAAGTGCCGAAGCAAGCCCCAAAAGCGGTGGTGTGCGCCTCATTCCCATAAAAACCCCCAAAGGGGAATTCAAAGTCTGGACCAAACGTTTTGGCAACAACCCCAAAATCAAAGTCTTGCTTTTGCACGGCGGCCCGGCTTGCACCCATGAGTATTTTGAATCCTTTGAAAGTTTTTTGCCACAGGAAGGCATTGAGTTCATCTATTACGACCAACTTGGCTCTGCTTATTCGGATCAACCCGCAGATACTAGTCTGTGGAACCTGCCCCGCTTTGTGGAAGAAGTAGAACAAGTCCGACAAGCACTGGGACTGAACAAGGACAATTTTTACCTACTTGGGCATTCCTGGGGCGGTATCCTGGCCATGCAATACGCGCTGAAGTACCAGCAAAACCTCAAGGGTTTGATCGTGAGCAACATGATGGCCAGTTGCCCCAAGTACGGCGCTTATGCAGACAATGTATTGTCCAAACAAATGGATCCAAAAGTGCTCAAAGAAGTACAAGACCTGGAAGCCAAAGGTCAATACACCGCCCCTCGCTACATGGAGTTGCTGATTCCGAATTTTTACGAAAAACACATCCTGCGCAAACCTTCCGCAGAATGGCCTGATGCCGTAAATAGAACTTTTGCCAAGGTCAATTCCACCATTTACGTCTCCATGCAAGGCCCCAGCGAGTTTGGCATTTCGGGCAAACTGGAAAAATGGGATGTCAGCGCGGATTTGCCCAAAATCAAAACGCCTACCCTTGTCATTGGCTCCAGCCACGATACGATGGATCCTGAGTACATGAAATGGATGTCGACTCAATTTCCGAATAGCCAGTTTGTACTTTGCCCCAATGGCGGCCACATGAGTATGTGGGACGATCAAGAGCATTATTTTCCAGGATTGCTTGCTTTTTTGAAGCAGAAATAAAACACCAAATTTTCACCTGAAATAACCCATCCAATGTCTGTTGTTCCCAAAAACAGGATCGAATCCATTGACGTACTCCGGGGCATCGTGATGATCATCATGGCCCTGGATCACGTCAGGGAATTCTTTCACGCTGGCGCGTTTACAGGTGATCCACTTGATTTGGCCACCACTACGCCAATTTTGTTTTTCACCCGCTGGATCACCCATTTCTGTGCGCCGATCTTTGTGTTTTTGTCGGGTACGTCGATCTACTTGCAAAGCTTGCGCAAGACGCCGCGAGAACTCAGCATTTTCCTCCTCAAACGCGGTTTATGGTTGATCCTGGTCGAGCTGGTGATCATGACTTTTGCCCTGACCCTGAACCCCTTGTACAATGTACTGATTTTGCAGGTCATTTGGTGCATTGGCATTACCATGGTGATCATGAGTGCATTGATCCACTTGCCTTTTAAAGTTATTTTGGCAATAGGACTGGTCATTGTTTTGGGGCACAACTTATTGGACATCCCAGAGTCGGTTAAGGGCTTTCAACCAAAATTCTGGTGGATGCTGGTGCACAAGTCGGGCGTTTATCCACTTTTTGCGGGTCGTGCGCTGTTTATCCTGTATCCCTTTGTACCCTGGACGGGTTTGATGCTACTGGGTTATTGCACTGGAGTCTATTTTTCTCCAAAATACGGAGTAGGGGAGCGGGGCAAAATTTTGACCAGAATAGGCTTGGGCTGTTTGTTGTTGCTGGTCGTGCTGCGGTCGGTGAATATTTATGGCGACGCTGCCCATTGGAGCATTCAGAAAAACTTCATTTTTAACGTACTTTCCTTTTTAAACCTCAGCAAATACCCTCCTTCATTGCTGTACTTGTGCATGACGATCGGCCCGGCGTTTTTGATGCTGGCCTGGTTGGAGCGCTTGCATAATGGGGTGACCGGCGTTTTGCGGACATATGGCCGCACGGCTTTTTTCTACTACATCCTCCATTTTTACCTGATCCACATCAGTTCAGCCATCTGCTTTTTTGCTCGCGGGCATTCGGTACAAGATGCGATCGATTACGCAACCAAAAATCAATTCCCCTTTTTGTTTGCGATCCCTGGGGAAGGGTTTAATCTGGGAATCGTGTATTTGATTTGGATTGCGGTTGTAGCTGGCTTGTATCCGCTATGCAGGTGGTATGATCGCTATAAAACCGGGCATCCGGAGAAATGGTGGTTGAGTTATTTGTAATTATAAAAGTGTAAACTTTCTGGTATATTCTAAAAAACGCATCAAATCTTGAATCCTTCATTTTTTTGAAGTGCAATATCGGATTTTATGTTGATTGAGCGATTTGATGCGTTTGCCCTTGTCCTTTACGATGAAATACAAATAATTTTGTTTACATTTATCAATTACGGAACGATAAAAAAAAACTATCACCTTTAAACGCAGCTCTTTTGTGCTTACAAACCAGAGATCCAAACACACGCTAAGTGATTCTGAAATCTGTGGAATTTTATACGCATTCACTTGAATTTTAAATAAATACATAAGTATGAAACTTAAGCATTTTACACTTCTCTTCGTTGCATTTTTTGCAAGCGCTTTGACTTTATGGGGCCAAAAAACCATTACTGGCGTGGTTACTGACGCCAACTCCAATGAGCCCCTGATTGGAGCCACTGTATTGGTCAAAGGCACTACTACCGGAACGGTTACAGACATCAGCGGGGCGTATTCTTTGGCGGTTCCCTCCGGTGCTACCGTTTTGGTGTTTGGATTCGTAGGGTACACAGTTAAAGATGTCCAAATCGGCGAATCGACAAAAATTGACGCAGTGCTAACGATTGGGGCATTACTGGACAATTTTGTGGTTCTGGGAAGTCGTGCTGCAGCCCGCACCAGTACTCAATCTGCGGTGCCCATCGATGTGATCACAGCGAAAGAAATTAAAATTTTTGCCCAAACGGATGTTGGTCAAATTTTAAACTATGTAGCCCCTTCTTTCAACTCCAATCGCCAGACCGTAGCGGATGGAACAGACCACGTTGACCCCGCTTCATTGCGTGGGTTAGGTCCAGATCAGGTGCTGGTTTTGTTCAATGGAAAACGACGCCATACCTCCGCTTTGGTCAACATCAACGGAACGGTTGGCCGGGGATCGGTTGGAACGGACATGAACGTGATTCCCGTTGCTGCAATTGAACGGATCGAAGTTCTACGCGACGGTGCTGCGGCCCAATACGGATCCGATGCCATTGCCGGGGTCATCAACGTTGTATTGAAAAAGCAATACGATGGCTTGGCAGTATCCCTCACTACGGGAGCCAATTTCACCAACATGAAATACAATGTGCCCAACATCACTGGAGGGATCGATAGCCGCAGCGAAAGTATTACCGATGGCCAGGTTGCTCAAATTGACATCATGAAAGGATTTCGTTTGGGCAAAGGCGGTTTTACCGTTGCTGCACAATACAACAACCGTGGAAAGACGAACCGTAGTGGCATCGACAATATTCCCACTACCTACCTTGGCAACAATGGCAGTTTCCCAGCCACACCTGCGGGTCAGGATCAGGCTACTTTCCGCAAAGGTTTAATCGCTGCGGATGCGGGACTTGCGACCAGCAACAACTACGATCGACACAACATGGTTTTTGGCAACTCTACCGCGCAGAACTACGGCGTGTTCATCAATGGCGGGATTCCAACCGGAGACAAATCTGAGCTCTACTTTTCTGGCGGCATCACCTACCGCACTGGGCAGGGTTATGGCAACTACCGGGTACCTGTTGCCAGGAATCAGCAGCCCCTTAAAGCAGATGGTTCACTCGTTTACCCCAATGGCTTTTTACCGGGCATCGAATCCGACATCAACGACCGTTCGGTAATCCTGGGCTACAAAACCACCATCAATAATTGGGATTTAGACTTGAGCAACACCTTTGGTTCCAACAGTTTTCAGTTTTCGGTGTTCAATTCCGGAAATGCTTCTCTAGCCAACAGCGATACCCAGCCTACCACCTTTGATGCGGGCAAGCTAAAGTTTGACCAAAATACGACCAACCTGGACATCTCCAGGCTCTTCGCGAAAGTCGGTCCCATCAAAAACCTGAACCTGGCTTTTGGATCAGAGTATCGTCGGGATCATTACCAAATTGTAGCGGGTGAAACCAATTCTTACTTTGGCAATGGGCGTACCGTTCCTACCGCTCCGTTAACCGTTGGTGGCCCCGCCCAGGGAACTGCGGTTGCTGCTCCTGGCTCACAGGTTTTTCCGGGCTATCAGCCCAGTGATGAAGTCAATAAAGCCAGAACGAACCTGGGTTTTTATACCGATATCGAAGGGGAGTTGGCCAATCGGTTGATGATTGGTCTTGCTGGACGTTTTGAAAACTACAGCGACTTTGGTTCCAACTTCAGCGGCAAAGTCACCGCACGTTTGAAGCTTACAGAACAAATTGCACTGCGAGGATCGGTTAGCTCTGGTTTTCGGGCCCCGTCGCTGCACCAGCGGTACTTTCAAAATACCAGTACCCAGTTTGTAAGTGGTCTGCCTTCAAATACCCTTACCGTTAACAACGACAATCCCATCGCCCGTGAAAAAATCGGAGTAGATGCTTTGCGTCCCGAAACCTCAGTCAGTGTCGCTGGTGGTATTACGGCCAAAGTCAATAGCATCCTGACCGTGACAATAGATGCCTACAAAATCGACATCAAGGACCGGATCGTCTATTCAGGGGCATTTTCACGGTCTCTTTTAGGCTTTTCGGCTACGGAATACCTGGGTGTGAACAACGTCAACTTTTTTGCCAATGCGGCCAATACCAAAACGACCGGGATTGACATTGTGGCCCTTAGCCGTTTCCCTATTGGAAAAGGTAGCCTCAACTTTACTGTTGGTGCCAACTTCAACAAAAACGAAGTGACAGGCATCAACAGCACGCCATTGATCAACGATCCGGCTAAAAACGATCCAGCCAAAACGCCAGACGACTGGTTCAAAAACCGTTTGTTTGACCGTCAGCAACGTTCACGGATTGAAGTTTGGCAGCCCAATAGCAAAATCAACCTGAGCTTGACTTATACCACTGGAAAATTTGACTTCTCCATTCGTGCCGTACGTTTTGGGCAGTCTAAATATGTACACAACCTGGATACCGAAGCAAAAAAAGCGGATGGTACTTTCTGGAACACCCAATTTGCTCGCGATGTAAGTGGAAAAGCCTTGATCGAACAGACCTTTGCACCTGTATGGATTACTGACCTTGTGCTGGGTTTCCGTGCATCAAAGTCATTCAACATCTCGCTGGGTGCCAACAATATTTTTGATGTTTATCCGGATCAGATTTACATCGATCCCCGCAATGCCTATGGTAGCGTAGATTACTCCGCAGGTAGAGATGCTTCTAACCGGGGACGGTTGTTGTTTCAACCCAATCAGGGTGGTTACAATGGCCGTTTTGCCTTTGTACGTTTGGGATACACGATTCAATAAAAGTCTAATCAAGCAGGGTGGGTTGTCTGATTTGATGACCAAAGAAGCATATGTAGTGGGGCTGTCTCAGAACGCAAGTTCAGAGACAGCCCTTGCAATATAAAGTGGATATAATTAATTTGAGGCCATGAACAAACACCTGCCCGCTGAGGGTGTTTTTGTCGCGGTCTTTTCCAACTGGACTGGTTCTGGCGACATTTTCCTCGCTTTCTCCACGGGCAATCCTGGTGCCTTTCAGCCCAAAAAATTCACCCAGGTATTCGAGTTACCCAATGATGAAATCAATCCCTTGTTTTACTCCCCCCTCCATTTCATTCGAAAGGATTTTCCTACCATTCGGAGAATGAATCCTACCATTGGGAAAATCCTGCTTGTTTCCCCTCTCTGTCCTCAGCATTTTGTGACGGTGCCAACCCTGCTTGGCTTGTTCAAACATTTCACCGATTAAATCAAACAACATAAACCCTCTGAGACATGAGAACCAATTACCCTTTTAATCGTCTGTTCATTTTTGTGCTGTTCTTATTCCTTCATCAAGGGATTCAAGCACAAATCAGTACTGTTGTATTCAATGAAAAGGAAACACCCCTGGCTTTTGCCAACGTGCTCCTGTTAAAAGCAAGCGACACTTCCCTGGTCAAAGGCACCATCACCGAAAAGGATGGCCTATTTAGGATAGACGACGTAAACGACGGCACTTACCTACTGGAAATCAGCATGATTGGCTTTCAAACCTACCGCAGTACTGTTTTTGAAGTAAAAAATAAAAACCGATCAAGGAACTGGGGAACTTGGTGATTAAAGAGGATGTAGCCCTGTTGGAGGCCGTGGACGTCGTGGCCAAAAAGCCACTCTTCGAGCAAAAAATCGACCGGATGCTGATCAATGTGGAAAACAGCATTACCGCTGCTGGAGCGACTGCACTCGAGATTTTGGAGCGTTCACCCGGCGTGGTCGTCAATCGCCAAAACAATACCATTGCCATGACGGGTAAAGAGGGCGTCATTGTGATGATGAATGGCAAAATAAACCGGATGCCCATTAGTGCGGTGGTGCAATTGTTGGCCGGGATGCCCTCCAACAACATCAAAAGAATCGAACTCATTACTACCCCGCCAGCCAATTTCGATGCCGAAGGTAATGCCGGATTTATCAACATTGTGCTAAAACAGTCGAACGATCTTGGGCTGAATGGCGCTTATTCCCTGACTGGTGGATTCGGCAAGGGCAGTATACTCGCGGGTGGGATCAATTTTAATTACCGCAAAAAAAACTTCAACCTGTATGGCGACTACTCGTATAACCGAAGAGACCAGGAATTTACTTCCAGCCTGGACCGGGAAGTGCAATTGAATGGCGCAACCATTCGTACCCTGATAGAAAGTGTGCGCAATCCATCGGCACAGCGCAACCACAACCTTCGACTGGGGGTAGACCTGGAGTTGACTAAAAAAACCATCCTCGGTGTGCTCATCTCAGGGTATGACAACCAGTATAACCAACTCGGAATAAGCCAATCTACCCAATCGCGGAATGGCATCACCGATACCCTATTGAACATTAAGGTAGACGAAATCAACCATTGGCAAAATTTGGCGGGCAACCTCAATCTGCAGCACACTTTTAACGATGGCGAATCATTGACCTTTGATGCAGACTACCTCCATTATTACAACAACCAACCCGCCAATTATTACACCTCCTACCTCGATGGTTCGAACAAATTCCTGTTCCAGGAGCAAAGTTTCAGTGGAAAGCTGACTCCCATTAATGTGGGGGTGAGCAGTTTGAATTACAGCAAGCGCTTTTCTGATGCGCTCAAAATGGATCTTGGTGTTAAAGGCACCCTTTCTCGCTTTGACAATGATGTGACCGCAGCCATGATCAAGAATGGCATTCAGGTAAAAGACCCCAGTCTCACCGCAAAATACCGTCTGGAGGAAAGCATCTTCGCAGCCTTTAGCTCCTTTGATGTAAAACTGGACGACAAAACCAGCATGAAACTGGGCCTGCGCTATGAATACACCAACTCCAACCTGGGCACCAAAGAACAAGCCAATATTGTAGATAGGCACTATGGTCGGTTATTCCCCAGTTTTTACCTGGCTCGAACGTTTAACGAAAACCATTCTGCCAACATCTCTTATGGCCGGCGGATCACCCGCCCGACCTTCAACGATCTGGCTCCTTTTGTATTTTTTGTTGACCCCAATACCTTTTTGTCGGGCAATGCCGCTTTGCAACCTTCTTTTTCCAACAGTTTGAAATTGGATTACCGCTACAAATCGACCTTGATTTCCGTGTTGTATTCAGTGGAAGACAGTACCATCTCCCTTTTTCAGCCGAAGGTAATAGCGGGTACCAAAAAAGTTCTTTATGCCGCCCAGAATATGAAAAACCGCAAGTCTGCCGCATTGGTCTTTGCCCTGCCGATCACCTTGACCAAATGGTGGAACATGCAGAACAACCTGATTGCTACCTGGCAGGAAGTAAATGCCTATTTTGATAAAAACCTCATTCAGGTACACAACCAAAACCTGCAGTTGGTTTGGATCAACAATTTTACCTTACCCAAAGATTTCAGCGCCGAAATGGTGGGCGTATACCAGACCAAAGCCTTATCCGGGGCAGCAGTCACGCTACCTTTTGGGGTACTGAATATTGGGATTCAGAAGAAATTCAAAGACAACCTGGGTACCCTACGTTTTGGCATCGACGATGTACTGAATTCAGCAAAATTGCGCCTTGGAACCAACTTACCAGAATACAATGTCGTAAGCACAATCGTGTTGGATTTCAGTCAACGCACCTTTAAACTCTCTTATTCTCGCAATTTCGGCAATAAGCAGCTAAAAGGTAACCGACAAAGAGCCACTGGCGCTGAAGAAGAACGTGGTAGAGTCACTAATTAACCCAAGTTGTGACCTAGTCTCTGACCTAAAGAATGATGGAGGGGATCAATGGCAGGGCTGTTAAGTTCTATTACATGGCGATAAGCCCCGCTAGGGGCGAAATATGGGTAGTATCGGGATATCCAGGATTTTCCGAGTCCCGTAGGGACGAAATGTGGGTGTTTTGTCTCGAAGGATACCCACATTTCGTCCCTACGGGACTTTGAGAAGGTCTGCTGCAATTGTTTTCTACCCACATCACGCCCCTAGCGGGGCTTTTACCCCTGAGAAAACAGAACTTAACAGCCCTGGAGATCAATGGCAATAAGGCTTATGCTTTGCCGCAGAAGAAAGTGATGGAGTTGTTGCGGAAATATGGGCGGGTGAAGTAACTTTATACCCCACGACAATAAACAAACAACGACATTATGTCCACCAAAGCAAAAATTCTCATCATCACCGGCGATGCCGGCGAAAGTTACGAATGCCTTTATGCCAAACACCGCTTTGAAGAAGCTGGCTACCAGTCCGTTATTGCTGCCCCTAGCAAAAAACGCATGAATTTGGTCATCCACGATTTTGAACCAGGTTGGGATACTTACATCGAAAAGCCCGGATACCTTGTGGAATCGGATATCGCTTTTTCCGAAGTCAACACCCAGGATTACCTGGCCGTATTGCTACTGGGTGGCCGGGCACCCGAGTTTTTGCGCCACGATGCCAAAGTGATTGACATCGTACGGGAATTTGACCGCGACGAGAAGTACATTTTTTCCATTTGCCACGGCATTCAAATTTTGACCGCCGCAGGCCTGGTCAAAGGCAGAACCCTGACTTGCTACGAGAACGTCCGCTTTGAAGTGGAATCTTGCGGTGGCACCTTCGTGGGCAAATCCGAAGCCGTACAAGATGGCCGTTATGTGACGGGGCAAACCTGGCAATCACATCCCGATTTTTATCGGCTGGTGTTTGAGTGTTTGAAGGGCTAAATATCTCCCGTTGGGCCAGGGTCGATTGGTTCTAATTCGAGCGGCTAAAGCGCAGCTTCGCTGCTTGTTTTATTCACCACGACGACACGACGATCACGACGTTTTCGCACTTCGCGCGATTTGAACACGACGCTTGCGTCGTGTGGTGCGGAGCAAAACGTCGTGATCGTCGTGTACGTCGTGGTGAATTATCTTTTTGGCGCAGCCAAAATCAAATGTTTAGCATTTCAACATTAGAACCAATCGACCCTGCCGTTGGGCAGTGCCAATCTCCAGGTTTTGGCACTGCCCAGCATTTCATTCGGAGGCCAATTCTTACCAACCGGAAAGCCATACAGTCCATTCGGAGATTTGTCCTAGCATTGAAGTGATCCTGGCTGTATTTTTAATCCATCATCATTTATTGATCACTTTAATCGCTAAACCATGAAAAAGCAAATTCAAAACACTCGTACTTATTGGTTCATCCTTGTTTTGATCATCGGGTTCCAAAGCTGTGGAGCTTACAAAACGCCAATCCTGAAACAATGGGATGAGCTTGGCCACGATCACAGTGGTATCGTACATTTGAAGAGCTGCCCGGTAGTGAGCCAGGAACGCTCAGTGTTTTTTGAGGAGCATGTTTATGATGCGGAGGCTACCACTTGTGCATATTGTGCGCAAAAGCAGGTAGTGCAGATGGCGGCGGTGAAGTAAATACTTAGGCATTCCCAACAAAATAATCACCCTTGCGCATGAAAAATCTACCGTTTTTGTTCTTGGTCTTTTTTAAGCTTTGCCTTGGCTTTGGGCAAACCCCCGTTTTAGACAGTTTAAAACAAGAATTTTCCAAAGCAAAAAGTGATACCACCAAAGTCTTGTTGTATGAAAAGTTAATGAGAGCTTCTCAAGGCCAAGCCTCTATTGATTACGGAATGAAAGGATTCGCTTTGGCCAAACGGATACATTATGATAAAGGGGTGATTCTGTGTGGCAACTGGGTAGCATTTATTTCAGTTGAACGAAACTACTACAAGTCCATCTTAATGCTGATGGAAACAAAGCAGCTTTGTGAAAAGACCAAAGATTCATTCCAACTGGTAAATGCGTTGGCTTATTTAGGGTATGCATTCGGCAGGTTTGACCAACAAAAGGCACTTCAATACGAATTTCAATGTAAAGCACTAATGGAGAAATTGAACATCACCCAAAGTGTTATCCCCATCAATACAGCAATCGGATACACTTATAAAGATAATGGATTTCCGGACTCAGCGCTGGTCTATCTTCAAAAAGGGTATGCGTACGCTTTGCAGTCAGACAAACCTCTAAGTCCTCAGAGTTTTGATATACATTTTGGTGAAGTGTATTACCAAAAAGGCCAGAAAGAACTCGCCATGAGCTATTTTCTGCGCTCTATAGCTGCTATAGGCGAAGCTTTCCCGCCCAATGGCCAGAATGACGGCCAGGCTTATCTGGGAATGGCCCGTATCTACCGCGATAGGAATGAGCTGGATTCAGCCAGGTATTGCGCCAAAAAAGCTCTCCAAATTTTTCAGGAAAGAAAACTAAATTTATACGTCATTCAGGCCGCAAATTTGCTTTTTGAATTGTATAAAAACTCAAATGCCGCAGAAGCACTCAATTACCTTGTCATCGCCTCCGCCACTAAAGACAGTCTCTTTAGTCAAGAAAAAGGGCGACAGATCGAAAAATTAGCCTTTGAGGAACGGGAACGGGCTGCAAAAAGTGAAAGAATGATCGTGGCCAGGGAGATTGCTTTTAAAAATCGAGTCCGGCTCTATGCACTGCTGGCCGTTTTGGGTGTTGTTCTGTTGATTGCTTTCATCCTTTACCGCAACAACCGTCAAAAACAAGTGGCCAATGCCCTTTTGTTAACTCAAAAAGAAGAAATTCAAAGTACCCTCAACCTGCTCAAATCCACCCAATCCCAACTCATCCAATCCGAAAAACTGGCCTCTCTCGGTGAGTTGACAGCTGGCATCGCCCATGAGATTCAGAACCCGCTGAACTTCGTCAACAACTTCTCGGAACTCAACCGCGACCTGATCACCGAAATGAAAGAAGAACTGTTGAAAGGAAACATCAAAGAAGGTATCGCAATTGCCAGAGATTTGGACACCAACGAAGAACGCATCAACCACCACGGCCAACGCGCTGCCTCCATTGTCAAAGGTATGCTCGAACACTCCCGAACCAGTACAGGTGTAAAAGAACCAACCGATCTCAATGCGTTGGCTGATGAATACCTGCGGCTCGCCTATCACGGCCTGCGCGCGAAAGACAGCAGCTTCAATGCAACGATGGAGACGCATTTTGACCCAGATTTGCCGTTGGTTTCCGTCATACCACAGGACATTGGCCGTGTGCTGTTGAACTTGATCAACAACGCCTTTTATGCTGCCGCAGAAAAGGCAAAACAACAGATTGAAGGTTACGCCCCTACCGTAACCGTTAGCACTCGGTGGCTGAGCGTTAACACTGAGCGAAGCCGAAGTGCAGCCGAAGCCGAAAATGCCATCGAAATCAGTGTAAAAGACAACGGTAATGGTATTTCCGAAGAAATCAAAGACAAGATTTTTCAGCCCTTTTTCACCACCAAGCCGACCGGGCAAGGGACGGGTTTGGGGCTGAGTTTGGCGTATGACATTGTGACCAAGGGACATAGGGGGACTTTGGAAGTAGAAAGTAAGCGGGAGAATGGGACAATCTTCACCATAAAAATTCCCATCTAAAATAAAAGCTATCAATTTATTTCAAAAAGAACCATCAATTACTACCTTTTTATTACAAAAAAGAAATAAATTTACTGTCGCTATTTGAAAATATAAGCTATGTATCATCGCAACATCCTTGAAGAACTCGTTAAGTGGCGACGTTCCAATAACCGCAAGCCATTGATTATTAGAGGGGCAAGACAGGTTGGGAAAACAACTGTCATCCAGGAATTCGCAAATCAATATCAGCAGTATATCTATCTGAATCTAGAAAGGAAAGAAGATGCCGCTATTTTCCAAAATTATACCCGCTTTGCTACCCTAGTTGAAGCCATTTTCTTCCTGAAAGACAAAGACATTCAACAAGCAGACACCTTGATTTTTATCGATGAGATTCAGGAAGTACCGGAAGCTCTGAACCTTTTGAGGTATTTTTATGAAGACTTCCCTCAATTGCACGTCATCGCTGCGGGATCACTCCTTGAAGCCGTTTTGAACGAAAATATGACCATGCCCGTAGGTCGGGTTGAGTTTAAAGTTTTACGCCCCATGTCTTTTGAAGAATTTTTAGACGCGATGGGCGAAAATGCTGCACTGCAACAATACCGTACGATCCCTGTTGCTGATTTTGCCCATGATAAATTGCTACAACTTTTCCACACTTATACCCTCATTGGTGGGATGCCTGAAATCATCGCCCATTATGTTGAAAACCGTAACTTCACTGCATTGATTCCTATCTATGAATCCCTATTGGTTTCGTATATGAATGATGTTGAGAAATATGCCCGCAACAATACCATGGTACAAGTAATCCGGCATGTAATCAAAAGCATGAGTGTAGAAGCAGGAAATCGCATCAAATTTCAACATTTTGGACAGTCCAACTATGGCAGCAGAGAAGTGGGTGAAGCTGTCAGAACCATCGAAAAGGCACTACTCTTGTATTTGGTCTATCCTTGCACGGGTACTTCCTTACCACTCTTTCCTGACAAAAAGAAATCACCCCGTTTGCAATTACTAGACACGGGTTTGATGAATCATTTGGCTGGAATTCAAAAAGAAATCATTGCCACGCCTGATTTAGACCTTGTGTACAAGGGCAAGGTAGCCGAACATATAGTAGGACAGGAACTCTTGGCCACACAATACAACGTCCTCAGTGAACTCCATTTCTGGACGCGTGAAAAGAAAGACGCGACCGCCGAGGTTGACTATGTTTACATTTATGATGGCCATATCATACCCATTGAAGTAAAATCAGGTGCTACAGGTCGTTTAAGGTCTTTACACGCTTTTATGGAGCATTCCCCTCAACCCATGGCTGTGAGGGTTTATGGAGGAAAACTAAGCACAAATACCCTGGAGACTCCAAACGGAAAAGTGTACCAGTTGCTCAATTTACCCTATTACCTCACCGGACAATTGGAAAAATATTTGGCCTGGTTTGGGACTACAGTAGGATTACTGCAAAAACAAACCTAACTTTCTTCTTCTTCAGCACTCCCCAGTAGTATCTTGTATCATCAACTCGCAATCAAACTTTAAACAATGAAAAACACATTTTTACGGCGTAGCTTTTTCGCCGTCAGTCTGCTGGCTTTGCTTGGCTATAGCTTCAATCCAGCCCTGAATTGGCTGTTGAGCAAGCCCAATTCCAAATTTGGCGGCGTACAAATCGGAGCCATTACCTATTCTTTCCGCAGCATGCCGCATGACGTAGACAAACTACTGCAATTTTGTGTGGAAAGCAACATTAGCGCCATTGAACTGATGGGCGATCCTACGGAGGAATACGCTGGAAAGCCCAAAAACCAAAATCCAATCCGCATGGGGCCTCCTCCAGCTGGCACCCCTCCTGGACAACGTCCGCAGTTGACCGATGAACAAAAAGCGCAAATTGCAGCGTACAACAAACAAGTGGCAGAATGGCGCGCAACCGTATCAATGGATAAATTCAAGGAAATCCGCAAAAAATTCAATGCTGCTGGCGTGAAAATCTATGCGTATAAGCCCAACGCTTTTGGCCCCAACAACTCGGATGCCGAAGTAGAATACGGTTTGAAAGCAGCAAAAGCGTTAGGAGCAACTTCAGTTACCTTAGAAATGCCTACTGATGCCGCTCAAACCCAACGCCTCGGTGATCTGGGGGCCAAGCACAAAGTATACATCGGCTACCACGCCCATACTCAGGCTACCGATGTGCTTTGGGATGTAGCGCTTGCCCAATCTCCATACAATTCACTCAATTTGGATTGTGGCCACTACATCGCCGCAGGCGGCAAAAACACCAAAGAAACCTTGTTGGCACTGATCGAAGCCAAACACGATCGCATCACCAGTATGCACATGAAAGACCGCACCACTCCTGAGCACGGTGCTGGTAACCTGGAATGGGGCCAAGGCGATACGCCCATTAAGGAGATTTTGACTTTGATGAAGACCAAAAAATACAAATTCCCTGCCACGGTTGAGTTGGAATACGCCGTTCCCACAGGCTCTGATGCGGTGAAGGAAGTCGGGAAATGTGTGGAATTTACGAAGAAGATATTGATGTAAAAACGCTGTTTCACGCAGATGTTTCACAGATTTTTTCACAGATGCTACGCAGATTTTTTCTGTATAAAATCTGCGAAAAAATCTGTGTGAATCTGCGCGAAATAAACCGCTGAAATTCCCTTTTGAGATCATCCAAAAGACGAAACTAAAATCAAAAATATATCAATAAAATCCCGAGCCTAAACCGTTACAACAACGGGCACCTTAACTTTTACATCCAATTCTATACGCTCTACTTCGGCAGACTCTGCTACTTCTTCCGTCTTTTTGGGCCAGATGTGAAAACCTCCCGTGGAAAATACAAATGATCGCAACGAAATAGTCCACTTGCCCCAAATCCCGTTTTCGTCTACGTGGCCATCGTAATCTACGGTATGGGTAACGTAGTGTTTGGTCATTTTGCACCAAAGTGCTTGGGTATCGTAGGTTCCTTTCCAAGTAAAAGAGCCAACATTGTCACTTCCGCCCCCGGTTACCACTTTGTTTTCAAAGGACAAGGTAAAATACATCATCGAGCGTTGTGAAGCTGGGCCTTCTTCATAAATATAAAAGCCCTCCCATTCCCCACTGGGAAACAAGTGGTGAGTTTCGGTGGTATTGTTGATGTCTAAAGATTCCATATTGCATGTAAGCTTTTTTCAAAATCAAAAATTAAACATTCGACCTACCTACAAAGTTCCTTATTGTTTTCTACCTGATTGATACATCCCGTTCTTGTCCTTGGCCTGATGGTTCTCTAATTCTTCGAAAGAGGCCAAATCAGCTCCTGCTACGATGCGATCTTCGTAATAAACGCGGTTTTTGTCTTTGGCATAAACCTGCTTAAACCCTTCAAAAGTAGCCAAATCTACCCCCTCAAAGGGTTTCCATCCAATTTCTCGCCCCAAAGACAATGTCCATGCTCGGGTTTTGTCTTTAAAATGGAATTCGCTGACCTTTGCGAAAGATTTCCCATCTACTCCTTCCAACGGGCGATCTTGCCAATAAACATGATATTGATCTCGAGCCAGGTAGTTTCCATTGAACATGGGTACAAATTCAAATGTAGCGGGATCGGCACCCTCCACAGGAACTACGTCACGATACACTTTTTGGCGATCACGGACATACACTACGACCTCCGGTAAAACATTGCCCGGTTTTTGGTCGGGATTGGGAACGATGCTGAAATGAGCACCGTCATTGCTGATAATTTCATCGCGGGAAAAACCATAATGTTTGTCCCGGGAGTATGCGCTCGCTAAAAATTCAAAAGAAGTCGGATCGGCTTTGGGAATAACTCTGCCGTAATAATACACCTGTGTTTTGTCTTTGCCATATTCCGTGTTGATGATCTTGAATGACTTGTAATCAGCTTGTTTAATCACATTGCGGTTCGCTGGAAAACCATGATAATGGAAGACCTGCTTGTCTTCGATGTAGTAGCCATTTTTTAATCCATCCGGTATGCAGCTTTTGAGCATCAAACCTAAAATTGCTAAACCCAGGGCAGTAATTCTTTTTAGCATGGCATTTTATTTAGGTTATTTGGATCGACTCAATTCATAAGCTTTGGTCGTAACGTAATATTTGGCTAGCATGTTGGGCACCTCCCACGCCGGGAGTTTTCCTTCCGCAAGATAAAGCAAATACTTTTCGGTTACTTGGGAAAAATGCGCTTCGTGACCCACATTGTAAGATTCAGGAATGCTGATTTTCCAACCTTTTTCGGTCGGTTCGTAAGCAAGTCCTTTGAACTGCGTTGCGTTCAATTGCTGAATAGCGGCTTTGAGGGCCATTTCAGCAGCGTTGCGGTCCACATTGGCAAGTGGCTCTACGTACAACACCGGACGGTATTTTTCTGCGGCACTTTGGCGGATGATCAGATTTGCTTTTGTCCCCCGCATGATCGAGAAGTGGGTATCTCCAGCGCCTTCGGGTGCCTGGAAATTCCAGATGACCGAAACCTTGGCGTGTACGCCTTTGACGCTGAAATGGGTTTCGCCATTAGAGAATACCTTAAGTGTAGAATCTTTGCTCAGGTCTTTTTTCAAAAAGCCCGGAAAACCTGGCAAGCCGGTCACCAGTTTGAATTGGGCACTAGTCAGGTCGGTTGCAGCTCTTTTGGCCGACTGCATTTGAATGTCTTTTTGGTAACTGATGCTTTGCTCCGGGAAACATTCCCACAACACGAGGTCTACCAAGTGAGTCGATACATCCACCACGCCTTCTCCCTGTTGTTCTACATCAAAAAACCAGGCTGGACGAATCAATGGCGCACCAGAAACGTACTTGAAAAAATGGTGTACGCTCTCTTTGGTAATCGCTGGATTGTCGGGCGTACCTTTCTCCAAAGTGCCAAACAAGGCGGGTATTTTGGACAACTCCCGTTGCAAAACCGTACTGATCTCGTGGCGCTCGGTCATGATGTCATACAGCAATACGCCTTTCTTTTTGGCCAGCGGAAAAAGTTCTTGCAAGCGCAGGAAATCAGCAGGTTTGATGGCCATCGGTTTATCGGCCAGCACATTGATGCCCGCTTCAATGCAAGACTGGATGTAATGGGTCTTTTGGGCGTTGTTGCCTGAAATGACCACTACATTTCCTGATTTTTCGGCAATCATTTTTGACAAATAATCGGAGCCTGTGTATACTTTCGATACCCAGTTGGTTGGCTCGCTGGTCCGTTTGTTGTAGCTTTCAATGCGGGCCAGATGCGCTTTTAACTCGGGCCCATCCGGGGCATAAATGTGTACGGTTGGATCAACCTGTGTATAGTTGTTTTTTTGCACCAAAGCCGCGTGGAAGTGGCCTGGATCGAGGGTTATCAGTTTGATTTCCTTGCTGGCTCCGCTGAGTTTCATGCTTTTTGATTGAGTTTTGGCGGTATTACAAGCAAAAAATAAAATGGCTATAGAAAGGAATGGAATGGCTGATTTGAACATAAAACTGTTTTTTATTCTGGCAAAAAACTGGGATTGAAAGGCAGGTGCAAGCACTACCCTCCAATCCCTGAATCTTATATTTTTACTTCACATGAGTAGTTCCGTACGGATACCGTTGTGGCCGAGACACCATTGCATTGGCTTCGTCATCGTTTTTGAAGCGTTCACGAATGGGATCCCAATGGAGGGTACGGCCCAGTTTCATCGCTGCATGGATAACCAAACAAGCTGAGGTAGAGCGGTGCGCCACTTCTACGGGTGCAACGGTGGTTTTGTTGTCGCGGATGCAATCCAGCCAATTCCCGTGTTGATCTTCAGAATGGTACAGATGGATTTCATCCGGTTTGATGATGGATTGCAGAATCTTTGGATCGCTGGCGCTAAATGCTTCCGAATTCTTGGCATTGGCCGGATCGCTGGCGGTTACGCCTACATTCCCCCTTGATACAAAAATCCAGCCCTCGCTGCCTTCAAAACGCACGCCATTGGGGAAAGCGCCACTGACCATCATCTTGACACCATTGGCGTATTTGGCTTCCGCCAGGAAGTCGCCATGGACATTCCAAAGGCCGCTGCTTGGAAACTTGGCCGTTGCCTTGACTTCAATGGGGCCGGTATGCTCGGTGTCCATGCCCCAATGGGCAGTATCGATGTGGTGTGCTCCCCAACCGGTGATCATTCCAGCGCCAAACTGCTCACAACGCAACCAACCTGGGCGGTCAAAACCAACCTGGGGGTGAACCCGTTTTTCGGTGTAGTACACGTTGGGCGTAGAGCCCAGCCACATGTCGTAATTCAGGGTTTTTGGGATGGGCATTTCTACTTCTACATCGCCGCTTGGATCACCAGGGAGACCGATTTTGACAGTATGTATTTTTCCGATGCGGCCATTGCGCACCAATTCACAAGCGCGTTTGAATTGTGGCCAGGGATTTTGCGAGCGTTGCTGGCTACCAATTTGAAAGACCACTCCAGATTTGTGCACGGCATCGCTCATGGCGCGGCCTTCGGCAATGGTGAGTGCGGCAGGTTTTTGCAAGTAAATATGTTTGCCAGCTAGTGCTGCTTCTATGGCAGGTTGTGCATGCCAATGATCGGGTGTACTGATGATCACTGCATCAATTTCCGGGTTCATCAGCATTTCGCGGTAGTCGTCGTACATTTTGACGTCGACATAGTTGGACTTCTGCTTTTTCTCGGTGTACCATTTTTCAATCCACTGTTTGCCGTATTCCTTGCGCTTGCTGTCTACATCGCACACCGCCATTACTCTGGCGGCATCAAAACGCAGGGTATCGGGCAAATCGTGGGTCATCCCGATGCGTCCGAAACCAATCTGGCCGATCTGGATTTGATTGCTGGGCGCATTTTTTCCCAAAACTGAAGCCGGTACAATGTTGGGTAGTACCATCATACCAATGGAGCCGCTGAGGGCGGTCTTTAAATATTCGCGGCGGGACATACCCGGCTTTTTGTTTTTTTGCATGGCTATTAAGCTTATTCGGTTATCAAATTTTTTGAAGCTTTGCTGTAGTCCAGTTTTTCGCTTCCGTCGAGTACCCACAGGATTCCTCCTAGCAGGTGGGTCAAATAAGTTGGATCGGAGTAGTATTCCTTTTTGTGGCCCAACGCGGTGTACCAACTTCGACCAAGGCCTGTTTCTTGTGACCAGCAAATGGGCATCAAAGTGCCAAAGGTATTACCAGGGTATTCTCCTTTTTTATCATCCGCAATCTTGCCCACATTGGCTGCAAGCAATACATGCATGCCTGGATTGAGTTGATCGAGGTAGTAACACTCATCTTCCCAGACCCAGGTTGGGGGCAGATGTAGAGTAGACGGATGAATGGGGTCGACCACCTGAATGTCAAACTGCTGAAGTGGGGGGTGACGGCGAAATTTTCCGCCCAAGGTGCGCCAAAACCAGGGCCATTGCCGCTCCGAACCAGAAGCAGAGTGAATGGCCACCATGCCCCCTCCCGCCTGAATATAGCGCTGGAAAGCCAGTTTTTGAGCTTCGGTATCAAAAGTCTCGTTGTTGGTATTGGATAGAATAATTGCTTGGTATTGTTGGAGGTTTTCGGCGGTAATGAGTGCTGGATTACTGGTCGTATCAACCCCAAATCCATTGGCAGCGCCAAGTTTGCGGATCGCTTCTATGGAGCTGGGGATGTTCTCGTGGACGTAGCCCTTGCCGTTTTTGGTGTACACCAGCACTTTTTTAGGGCTGCCCAGTTGCCGAAGAATCACTTCTACTTTCGGAGGGTTGGCGTAGTCTTGCCAGTATTTTTCCAGGAGCTCAGGCGTTAGTTCTCCATCGTACACCAACATGCGGTAATTCAAGGTGTAAGCATTGCCGGGTTTGAGCACCCAATCTTGTTCTTGAGCGGGATTGAAATTAAGGAATACATTTTCCTTGCCTTGGTTTTGACCAATGCCCCAGAGGCGCAATTGTTCGGGAAAATTGTGGTTCAATGGGTGGGTCATGAACAAAATGCCCGATTTGCCAAAATTGGACGCCCCACGTGCATCAATCCAGCGGGCACGGGTTCCATTGCCGTCGCCTTTGCCTTTGCCTTCTGAAGTGAGCAAACGCGCGGTTTTGTCGTCCCATTTTTCGGTTGCCCGAAATCCAAATCCTTGGTAGGTATAGGCTTTAATGGTAAACAGGCTATCGGTAGCACAATAGAGGGTAGATTGAAAATCAACCAATTGCGGGCCTTGGTCAGTACCAGAATTCCATACCTTGATGTTCCACTCTTCTTCCAACGCTGCTTTAGATCCAGTTGGGCTGGGTGCAGTAAGGTCTACGTGCTCGTGCCGGGCGCTTAATGTGCCAAGTACGGGCCCTTGGGTAGTTACAGGCAGGCCATTGACTTTGACGGTACCTTCCGCTTTGTACAAATTCCAGAAATCCAGTTTACGGTGTTCAAATTCTGTGCTTGTCCAGGGATTCCAGATGCCGTAATGGTGAAGGTGATCTGGTGGTTGTATTCGGGTGAGTACTTCTCCTTTGGGTGACCAGAGCGGGTGGATGAAGCCGCCCCGGCGAAACAAATCGGATTTTCCTGCGGGAACACTGGCCTCGGCATATTGATAGCGGAGTAAATTGCGGCCATTGTGTTGAAAAACGATGGCTTCTTTGTCCCTAAGGGCTACAATAGAATTGGTGCTGCTGTTGGATGCCGTGCCAGTACGCAATTCAAATAAGCGTTTTGTACCATTGGGCGTAATTCCAGATAAGATCCAGTAGAGCCGTTTATTCGTGCCCTGCTCGATTTGAAATGGGACGGAAATTTTTCCTTTTGAGGTAAGTTCCAACAACTGATAGCCACTGGAGGATTCAGGTAGGGCAATTCCATCTAAAGCCACACTTACGGGGCTGCTGTTGCGCTCGAAATCACCGCTGGAAACGGAAAAAGTAAGCAATGCTCGATCCTGAGCATGGACTGAGCTGCTGATCACGCTGCCGCAAAGCAAAATGATCAATGCTAATGTTCGTTGTTTGTTCATATTTGAATTCTTCGATCTTTTCCAAATGGATTGACCAATCGGGTAACCAAATCGTGCGACTAAAAGTAGAAAAATCCAGGGATAATTCACTTGGTTGACGAAGAATTTTGTAGAAAAGCGAGTTTCGAGGTAGGTATTTTATATAGGGTGCAGCTTCAATCTCAACCAAATAAAACTAGACCATAAGAACAGTTTCCGTTCCTTATGGTCTAGTTTAGTCTTTAGTGCTGACTCAGGTCTTTATTGTCCGGACATGTTAACGCCTGTACGGAAATAGTGTTTGAACGATACGTTGCAACACGCCTTAATGACTCTTTGTCAACAAAATGAATTATAACAAAGATCTCATAGGTACCAGACCAAGGGAGGGGAACTGTTCTTCCGGATACGGGTGTTTCCCAGGTTTTGGGGCCACTTGGATGTTGGGCATACCAAGTATAAACGACGCCAACATTGAAAGGCGGCGCAAAAGTAGGGAACTTAATCACTCCTACATTGGCTTGATTCGCTTTTGTGTAACCACAGCAGAAGGTGTTGTTATTCAAATAACCATTGGTGCAGGCAATTTGAAACTCTTGTGCGAATCCTGCGACAGCAAATGTTCCAAAAAAGGAAATCGCAAGAATTAGTTTTCTCATGTTAAAGTGTTTAACGCGCTACACGGTTTATGTGTAGGTAATTGTTCATGGTTAATTTTTTAGTTGCACCTTCGATTACAAATCCTGCTTTAGTGTAATCTACATCGTTTACTTATGACGCAAAAAGTCACCAAAAGTAAAAGAGCAAAACATACTTATTCGGTTACTTGATTAGTCAACTGTTTCATAAACAACAGTTGTTCTGAGACTTGATTTGTTTGACACGTATTGAGCAGACCCAAGGGGGAAAGGATCTTCATTAAACTTTTACAAAAATGTGACTTTTTTACGTAGTATGCAAGCTTATGTTCGCTTTTTTTAGAATTCGGTAGCAAAAAGCTGGGTGAAAGGTTTTGTGTAAGACCTAAAACTTATATAGCACCCCAATATTTACCACAAATTCATCCTGGCCACCGTTGATGTAGCGCACTTCGGCCATTGGCACCAGATTGCTTTCCAGAATATAGCGAATGCCGCCGCCAACTCCAAATCCAAATTTCGTATCAGAGGTTTTATCTTTAAAGCCGGTGATTTTTCGGGAATAGGTCAGTACGTTGAGCCCTCCCAAGCCATAAATGTCCAAAAAATCATTGCTGGCAAAAGTGTACATGCCGTCCAGATTGAGTGCAAGTCGGGTTTCACTCACGCCCAGGTTTTTGTCTTCTTTTGGCAAATAGTAATTGACCGAACCAACAATTCCAAAATCTTTATCAGGAATCTGAAACTCGCCGCGGGCAAACAAACCAGGTTTTTCAAATTTAGTGCCGTAAGTGAAGCCACCACCAACCCGAACTTGGGCTTGTACATGGTTACACATCCAAAACAATGCCAAAATAAAAGGGAGGTATTTCAATTTTTTCATGTATTGATTTTTTTAATAAATGACCCAAACAAGTTAAATAGTATTCAACAACCTTGAGATTAGGATTTTTTTAACAAAAAATAGAAACGAAAAAAAAAGCCTGGCAAATGATCACTCACCTGCCAGACTCCTTGGTCTATTGTTCCCAAATATTAGTTGCTACCGTTAGGTTTTTTCTGCTGTTGAGCCTGTTGCATAGGGTTTGAACCCATGCTGGCACCACGGGTAAAGCCTTCTTGCTTGAATACTTCAAAACGAGAAGGAATTGGACGCCGTGGGTAGTAGTTGTTTTCTACGTTGATGTCGGCGGTTTCTTCCAATGGATCGAGGATGACCTGCTTAACTGGCTTGCCGAACGCAAAAACCTTGCTGAATTTTTTATCGTTCATGCGCCAGATTTCGACAGGAATGCGCTGTACTTCGCTGGTTCCATCTTCAAACTCAAACTTGAGGATTATCGGCATTACCAGACCGCCAAGGTTTGACAAGTCAAGCTGATAGTAGTTTTTCTTGGCATCGATGATGGCCTTTTCTTTTGGGCTCAAGCTGGCCAGGTACTTCTCGTAACGCTCTTTATCAGTTGAAGCTGGAGCGTTAGGATCATAGCTGTTGTAGAAGTCTTTCAAGGCTTCATTGCGCTCTACTGCTGTTTGGGCCAGGTCGCGCTTGTTGTTTTGGTAGGTCACATCGCGATCCAATTGGTCTTTGGACTTTTTGGAAGCCAAGGGTTTTTCGATCTCTGGATTTTTGGTGTCCATCCGAAATTCCGTAACCGCATCCAAGGAAATGTCTACATTGTCGGTAGTGAAAAACCAACCTCTCCAGTACCAATCCAAATCGATGCCCGAGGCATCCTCCATGGTACGGAACAAGTCGTATGGCGTTGGGTGTTTGAATGCCCAACGACGCGCATATTCCCGGAAAGAGAAGTCGAATAACTCACGTCCCATCACCGTCTCGCGCAAGATATTGAGGGCAGTAGCTGGTTTGGTGTAAGCGTTTGGTCCAAAACGAATGATGGATTCAGAGTTGGTCATGATGGGGTTTTGCACTTCCTTGTCGGCTTTCATATAGCCCACGATGTTGCGCGCCTGGCCACCATTGGAAGGGAAATCACGCTGCCACTCCTGCTCTGCCAGGAATTGGCAGAAAGAGTTCAAGCCTTCGTCCATCCAGCTCCACTGGCGTTCGTCGGAGTTGACGATCATTGGGAAGAAGTTGTGCCCAACTTCGTGAATGATCACACCCAACATGCCGTACTTAACGCGTTCGGAGTAAGTGCCATCTTTTTCGGGGCGGCCATAGTTGAAGCAAATCATCGGGTATTCCATGCCATTGGAGGCCTCAACGGAGATCGCAACAGGGTAGGGGTAAGGGATGGTGTGCTTGGAATAAACGCGCAAAGTGTGCGCCACCGCTTCTGTGGACAGGTGTCCGTACAGTGGATTGGCTTCTTTGGGGTAATAAGACATGGCCATAACCGTAGGAACCGGGCTGCCTTCAATTTTTACACCCATGGCATCCCAGATGAATTTGCGGGAGCTGCCAAAAGCAAAATCACGTACATTCTCTGCTTTGTAAATCCAGGTCTTTTTGTCTTTTGCCTTGGTCTTTTCTTTTTCAGTTGCTTCTTCCTGGGTTACGATTACCACAGGTTTGGTGGCAGTTTTGGCTTCTTCAAAACGTTTGCGTTGTACTTCAGAAAGCACCTCGTTTGCGTTTTGGAGTTGGCCCGTAGCCCCAATGATGTGGTCGGAAGGAACGGTGATGGCTACGGTATAGTTTCCAAAAGGAAGGGTGAATTCGCCCTGACCCAGGAACTGCTTGTGCTGCCAGCCATTGTAATCATCGTATACCGCCAGACGTGGAAACCACTGAGTAATGGTATAAAGGTAGTTGCCATCTTCTGGAAACAATTCATAGCCACCGCGAGAGTCGGCACCCAAGGCAGGATTCTGACGGTCGTTGATGTTGTAACTCCAGCCAATCTGCAACTGGATTTTTCCAGTTTTAGCGGCCAAAGTGGTAGGCAAATCTACCCGCATCATGGTTTTGACGATGGTGAATTTGAGTGGCTTACCAGTATTGTCCTTGACATACTCAATTTTGTGGCCTCCATCAAAAGAATTGTCCAGCATGCTGTTCAATTGCCCTGAACTGACGCGTTCGCCCAATTTGTTGGTCGAAGTTTTGTAGGTATCTGATTCAGGTGCAACAATGTTTTGATCCAATTGCAACCACAAATAGGTCAACGGGTGTGGTGAATTGTTGTTGTAGGTAATGACTTCTTTGCCTATGATGCGTTGCTTCTCGTCGTCGAGCTCCACTTTGATGTCATAGTCTACTTTCTGCTGCCAATACGACTCTCCAGGCGCGCCTGAAGCGGTGCGGTAAGTATTTGCAGTTGGGAATTCCGTGCCCATCTGCCGGAATTTGCTTTGATCGGTGTTTTGCTGGGCAAAAGTAACAGTCGCTATCAGCAGCAACACCAAGGTGGTAATTTGGTTGATCCGTCTCATTCGTAGTTGAGGGTGGTAAATGAAAAATTTAAAAAACCGAAACTACTTCTATGGTTGCACATCTTTCTCCCCCAAAAAGCGGGATAATGTGGTAGAAGGTTTCGAAAAGTAGTCAAAGTTAGCAATAATCTTTTAGAGACAAGTGATAATCGACGATAGAACACTTAGCGGAGATGATCGGCGTTTGTATCTTTGTTGAACAAAAACGAAATAGAGGATGAAACGTGTATTGATTGGATTGATATTGACTGTTTGGGTTTCAAGTGTGAGTTCTCCTCACCCTATTCACCTCACCTTATCAGAAGTGGTTTACGAAGAGAAAACCAAGACCATCCAAATCACCCATAAAATCTTTATGGATGATCTGGAGCGCCACGTTGAAGAATCGCTCAAAGCAGAAGGCAAAGAGGTGAACCTAAGCCTTGGAACCCCACAAGAGCACCCACAAACGAATCAATTTCTGGCCGATTATCTCAATGCCCACTTCAAATTGCTGATCAATGGCAAGGCCTACAAAGCCAATTTTCTGGGCAAAGAATACGAAGATGTGGCAACCTGGCTGTATGTGGAAATTCCCAAAGTACCCAAACCCAAAGTCATTGACCTGACCGACACGTTCTTGATGGATTTGTACGATGACGAAAACAACCTCGTCAATTTTAATTTTCCGCAGAAAAAAGGCAGTTTGAGGTTTACACACGGGAAGATGCGAGACCGGTTTACGATTCAATGATCCATATCCAACACTCAATTTCTAATTTCCAATGTCTTACCGCTACACCGTTGCCCACCGTGTTTATGTTTTTGAGGACTTGAAAACCTTATTGGCGAAAGCAACTCCCTTGCGCAGTGGCGATGTACTGGCTGGATTGGCGGCAGGTGGCGAAGAAGAACGAGTTGCAGCACAACTCGCACTGGCAGATTTGCCGCTGAAAACTTTTTTGCAGGAAGCCCTGATTCCTTATGAAAGCGACGACATTACCCGCTTAATCATTGATGAACATCAGGCCGATGCTTTTTCCCCCATCAGCTATTTTACCGTTGGGCAATTGCGCGATTGGTTGCTAAGTGATCAGGTGGATACGACAACTTTGCAATCACTTGCTCCCGGATTGACGCCTGAAATGGTGGCGGCGGTATCTAAGTTGATGCGCAACCAAGATTTGATTGCGGTGGCTCAGAAATGTGAAGTCGTCACTCGATTTCGCACTACGATTGGCTTACAAGGCCATTTGTCTACCCGTTTGCAGCCCAATCACCCCACCGATGATCCCAAAGGCGTAGCGGCCAGCATCATTGATGGATTATTTTACGGCAGTGGAGATGCCGTGA
Organism: Haliscomenobacter sp.; assembly: GCF_040403615.1. Lineage (NCBI taxonomy): Bacteria > Pseudomonadati > Bacteroidota > Saprospiria > Saprospirales > Haliscomenobacteraceae > Haliscomenobacter > Haliscomenobacter sp. The sequence goes on from NZ_JBBAKG010000006.1 coordinate 26,593, forward strand.
TTGGTATTAATCCTGCTACGGATAGCCCCGCCGCAGTCTCCAAACTGTTGTGGATGATCGACGATTTGAGGCTGAAATACCAAATTCCGACCCAGAGTTGTGTGTTGTGCCACCTGAGTACAACGTTGCAAATCATCCAAGATGCACCTATAGATCTGGTGTTTCAATCCATTGGCGGCACTGAAAAGACCAACCAAAGTTTTGGGGTGAACTTGGCCATGTTGCAAGAAGCGCACGAAGCTGCCGCGGCATTGCAACGCGGTACCGTGGGCAATCAGGTCATGTACTTTGAAACCGGGCAAGGTTCAGCACTCTCCGCCAATGCCCACCATGGCGTAGACCAACAAACCCTCGAAGCGAGGGCTTATGGGGTAGCGCGAAAATTCAATCCATTCCTGGTCAATTCAGTGGTTGGGTTTATCGGCCCCGAATACCTCTACGATGGCAAGCAAATCATCCGGGCCGGTTTGGAAGATCATTTTTGTGGAAAACTACTCGGTTTGCCGATGGGAGTAGATGTTTGTTACACCAATCACGCTGAATCCGACCAGGACGATATGGATAATCTGATGACTTTGTTGGGCGTGGCGGGTTGTAACTTCATCATGGGTATTCCGGGCGCAGATGATATTATGCTCAATTATCAATCTACTTCCTTTCACGATGCCTTATATTTGCGCAAAGTGCTAAACAAAAGGCCAGCTCCTGAGTTTGAACAGTGGCTCTTGAGGCAAGGAATTTTGGATGAAAAAGGCCGCAAATTACCCCTGCAATCGAATCATTTACTCTTGCATTAAAAGCCTGTAAAAGCGCATAGTTGAAAGAAAACGACTACTCAAAATCTACTGAACCCGATCCCTGGCATTCACTCAAAGCCTACACCGATGCCCGGATTGCTTTGGGTTATACCGGCACTGCAATTCCTTTGCAGGAAGTCTTACAGTTCAAATTGGCCTTTGCACATGCCAAAGATGCCGTGTATTCTCATCTAGAAATCAATAAATTGCAAAATGAACTTTCAGAAATAGGGTTAGCTCATTGCTTGTTGCAAAGCCAGGCTCAAAGCCGGGCGGAATATTTACAGCGCCCGGATAAAGGGCGTCAATTGAACCTGGAATCTGTTCTGGAACTTCAAAAATTTGAACCAACTGAACCGGAGGTAGCCATCATTTTGGCCGATGGATTGTCTGCTACTGCCATAAATCTGCATGCCATCCCGGTTTTGAAAAGCTTGATTTCAGCCCTGCAAAAAGCCAACTATCGCCTATCGCCCGTTAGCATTGTCGAGCAAGCCCGCGTGGCGATTGGCGATGAAATTGGCCACCTGCTGGGCGCAAAAATAACGGTCGTCTTGATCGGAGAGCGGCCCGGTCTGACTTCACCTTACAGCATGGGTGCTTACCTAACCTTCACTCCCCGCCCCGGATTGACGGATGAACGCCGCAATTGTATTTCCAATATCCGCCCGGAAGGCTTGCCCTATGAAATGGCGGCCATTAAAATCACGTACCTGATCCAGGAGGCCTTGCGATTGCAGTTGACGGGTGTGGAGCTGAAGGACAATGCGGCCAATGGAAGCGCTAGAATAGAAATTTAGGTTGTAAATAGTTTCAGGATTTGGCAGCAAACCGAAGTTGAGGTGCCAAATCCTAAGACCAAGGTACTTACCTCAAGCGATCCGCCGACCGCACCAGCTTCTCATCCTTGTTCACATAGCGGTATGCCAAAAAAGTGAACACTAGTGCTGCAACGGGTAAGCTAATGCCCAATCCAGGGTGGATGGCTTCTTTGCTGGTGTTCAAGCCTGCTTGCAAATAAAACATCACTGTTAGAATACTGCCAACCAGGGCGGCAATGATGGAGAAAATGGCCAAACGCATTTGTACAGATCGGTCTTTGAACAAAAATATCGCCGCAATGGGCAAAGCACCTGCTACTGCAAAAGCAGCCATCATGGCCACATGGTCGTTTATGCCGTAAGCGCCATCACTCAAAAAAGCAGATTGAGGCACTGGCTTGAGGGTATTGGCAAAAGGTACCCCAAACAATCCGAGGTAAAGCCCCCCGGCAAGCAGAAAGAAAACACTCTGAATTCGCTGAATCATAGCAGTAGATTGAAGTATATTGTAGTTTAATAATGATATTTGCGGCGGAAGATAAGCGCTTATGATTTTACAACAAAACATCAATCGACTGAGTTACTGGGAACGCTCGGTTTTTTTTGATGACTTTCAAACTGTGGTTTTGGGTAGTGGCATTGTAGGGCTCAATGCAGCACTACACCTGCGCAAGCTCGATCCCTCCCGCAAAGTATTGGTCATCGAGCGCGGCGCTATACCTAGTGGGGCCAGCACCAAAAACGCAGGTTTTGCTTGCTACGGCAGCATGACCGAGTTGCTGGATGACCTCAAAAAAATCGACGAATCAACCGTTTGGAATCTGGTGGAACGGCGCTTTTTGGGGTTACAACGCCTACGGCAAAAAATTGGTGATGCCTACCTGCGTTACGAGGGACTGGGCGGCTATGAGTTGTTTCGTGCCGATGAATCCGATATTTTTCAGGAATGTCAGGAGTATATTCCGGCTTTCAATAGAATGGCGCGTTCCATCACTGGATTGTCCGAGACCTATCGCATCACGGATAATCGGATAACTGATTTTGGCTTCAAAGGAGTCGAACACCTCATCCTCAACGCGGGCGAAGGACAAATCAACACGGGCTACATGATGCAGCGATTGCTCCAACTGGCAAATGAAGCTGGAGTCCAGATCATCAATGGCTTGGAAATCAAAAAAATTGCACCAGACCAGGGCGGCATTACCCTGCATACGCAAGACGATTGGAGCCTCCATTTTGAGCAATGCATTGTAGCCACCAATGGCTTTGCGAAACAATTGTTGCCTGATTTGGATGTATCTCCTGCGCGCAACCAGGTACTGATTACCCCTCCGATTCGCAATCTTCCGATTGTAGGTAGTTTTCATTATGACCGGGGATATTATTATTTTCGCAACATCGATGGACGATTGCTTTTGGGCGGAGGGCGCAATTTGGCCCTGCTTGAAGAGCAAACCGATGCCTTTGGCCATACTGAATTGATCCAAAAGGCGTTACTCCAATTGCTGAATGAAGTGATCTTGCCCGGACAAAACATTCCTGCCGAATCCTGGTGGAGTGGAATTATGGGCTTGGGCGAACGGAAAGTGCCCATTTTGCAGAAAATAAGCCCCAACCTGGTCGTAGCGGTCAGAATGGGCGGTATGGGTGTAGCGATTGGGACATTGGTAGGTGAAGAGGCAGCGGAATTGCTGATTGATTAATCTTAAAGGAAAAAAATGCACAGGCAGCTTTGGCTTATTATTATAGTGTTCACGATTTTAGGAAACCTGCAAATGCAGGCACAAACGACTTCTCCATCCAGTGAAGGCAATAGGGTAAAAGTACTTTATTCTGACAACCTTGTTCAAAATCAAAAAGGAGAAACCTCCATCCAACGCTTGAAAGGAAAAGTGGAACTGAAGCAAGACAGCGTTTACATGTATTGTGATTCCGCAATTATCGAAAACGAAACTCAAGTTTACGCCTACGGCAACGTGGTGATCCAGCAAGGCGACTCTCTGAAAATCTTTGCCGATGAGGTACAGTACGATGGCGAAACCAAAATTGCCAATTTATTGGGTCGGGTAATTTTGGTCAATGGCGATAAAAAACTCTACACCCGCCGCCTGGACTACCGCACCGATACTCGAGTAGCCTATTACACCAACAACGCTACCATGGTCAGCGACTCCCTGACCTTAACCAGTAAAGTAGGGTACTATTTTGTAGCCAACAAAGAAGCGCATTTCAGAGAGAAAGTTACCGCGGTTGGGCCGCGATTCCGGCTCAAAGCCGATTCCCTCAATTACAATACGGAATCCCGAGTGGTAGATTTTCTTGGGCCTACCGTGATCACCAACGACAGCAGCAAGGTCTATTGTGAAGATGGGTTTTACGACACTTTCAACAACAAAGCCGAATTTTCGGGCAATGCCCAATACGTCAAAAAAGACCAACAGGCCGAAGCGGACACGATTACCTACGACGACAACCTCAAGATTTATTCCCTGCGGGGAAACGCGCGGGTCGAAGACTCCACCCGCCTGGCCATTGGCAACCTGATCCGCTACGATGAATCTCAGGACACGACATTTTTGCAAGGCAGCGCCCGCTATCGCGAAAAAGACCAGGACATCAACTCCGAAATCATCAGTTACAACCGCAAAAAAGGGACATTCAAAACCCTGGGCCGAACTTTTGTCAGCAATCCTCCCAATTTAATGGAAGCCGATCAAATGGACTTTGATGATGCCACAGGATTGGGGTTGGCCACCGGGAATGTGATGTGGCGAGATACCTCTGCCGATCTTTCCATCAATTGCGCCCGCGCAGATTATGGAAAAAAATCCGATTACCTGAAAGCCAGTGGTGGCCCCAAGGGGCGACCTGAACTGATCACCATCGCGGAAGGTGACTCCTTGTTCATTGCGGCGGATACGTTAATGGCTATAAAAGCGGATACGTCCAAAGCCGATAGCAATCGCATTCTTCGCGCTTATGGCCATGTACGCATTTACAAAAAAGATTTTCAAGCGATTTGCGATTCGCTGATTTACACTACCCGAGATTCCTTGTTTTCTTTGTATGGAGAACCCATCATTTGGTCGGATACCAGTCAGTTTACTGCGGACACCATGTTTATTACACTGAAAAACAAGAAGATTGATAAAATCCTGATGCGCAGCAATTCTTTTATCGTGGTCATATCGGATGAAGCCTATTTCAATCAGATTAAAGCCAGGAACGTGGTCTGCCATTTTATAGAGAGCAACCTGAGGCGCATGGATGCTTTTGGCAATGCCGAAGTCATCTATTATGCCAAAGATGACGGCGGGGCCTATGTAGGCGTCAATAAAACCGAATGCAGTGAAATGGTCATCCGCTTTGGCGACAAAAACTCCGTGGATAAAATCACCTTCATCACCGATCCCAAATCGGTGCTAAGTCCTATGGGGACAACCAATCACCGCACGCTGCGCCTGAAAGGTTTCCGTTGGGAGACCGATATACGTCCGCGCAAACGGGAAGACATCTTTGTGGTTCTTGTACCCCAAAGCCGCAATAACCCTGGAAACCGAATCAAGATCAATACCATTGAAAATGAATAGCCCGTACCCGTACTTTCGATTGATTGCATTAATAGTTGCCATGGGATGCGCTTTTTCCACAATTCTTGAGGCGCAAAATGCTACCATAATTGCTCGAAAAGCCCAACAGGCCTACCAAAAAGGAGATTTCAATGGTGCAGTAAAAACCTATGAACAACTCATGGCCAAGGGGTACAACGACCCAGGGTTGTACTTCAACCTGGGTAATGCATGTTTTCAGGCAGGTCAATCTGGGAAGGCAGTGCTTTATTATGAAAAAGCCCTGGCGCTAACGCCAAACGATGAGGCCGTGCTGGAGAACCTCGAACAAGTACGCAGTGGCCTAAGCGACCAAATTGATCAAAGCATGGCCCCCGATTGGTGGGATTGGCTCCTACAACCACAATGGCTCCTTCGTCCCAATACCTGGGCGATTCTCTTTGCCCTGCTGGTTTGGTTGGAAATGGGTTTTTTGCTGGCCTGGCGAAGAAATCCCCAAATCGCCTGGTTTCCCTGGGTAATCCGAGGAACTTTGACCGCCGCGATCGTTGTACTCTTCGGAGCTGCGCTCAGTTTTTGGAATACCTACCACAATCCAACTGGAATTATCCTCAACAAAGAAACCACCTTGCGCATCGGCCCCGAGCAGGCCAGCCCTGCCATCCGAACCTTGCACGAAGGTACCAAAGTAGCGTATTTGGACAAAATCGGGACCTGGGACAAAGTTCGGCTATCCAACGGACAAGAAGGCTGGCTAGAACAGAAAAGCACCCGCCACATCAACTAACCCAAGGGGGGGCTTTGAACGTAGGTTCTGAGAAAGCACCTTGGGTTAGTAAGATCACCAAAGAAGAAGAAACAATTAAATTTTACTTCAAAAGTATGAGAAAGGAAGGGAGAATAATTTTTTGTTTTTATTATTAAAATTTAAAACTATTATTTATTTTCGTGGAAACTCTATTCCACTATGCCTAAAAAACCCTCAAAGCCACACGACGAATTTTTTAAAGCCACTTTCGGGCGACTGGATATTGCCCTGGAATATCTACAGCAAATGTTGCCGAAGGATATTCAAGATCATCTGAATTTGAGTGCTTTGGAACGAATCAATGGTTCATTCGTTTCTCCGCAGTTAAAGGAGTATTTTTCAGATGTGGTGTATCAATGCCCAATTGTTGGGCTAAAAAAGCAGTCTTTTTTAGCTTTTATCCTTGAGCACAAAAGCGATGTTGTAACGCATCCTCACTTTCAACTACTTCGTTACATGTTGGATACTTGGGAGGATCAACTTAAAAACAAAAAAGCCCTGACTCCCATTATCCCCATTGTGTTGTACCAGGGAAAGAAAAAATGGATAAAACGCGATTTGTATGCTTACTTTGATAAAAAGCTGCCAGTCAGTTTTCGCCCCTTCTGCCCCAATTTTGATTTCTTTTTGACTGACATACAAACCCTAAGTGATGAACAGATCTTGGAATTGAACAAAGGGCTGTTGATCAATACACTACTTATGATGAAGCATATTTGGGAACCGGAATTTGTACTCAAGAATCCTGATTTGATCTTCATTCATTTAGAAGATGAGCAGTATTCCGATTTTCAAATTTCCATCCTTGCATATTTTTTCAAAAATGCCGATATTGCAGAAGAAAAAGTGCAAACATTTATCAAAGCTTTGCCAATCGCCATAAACAAAAATGCCATGAGTACTTACGATATGATTGTTGCAAAAGGGGTTGCAAAAGGGGTTGCAAAAGGGATTGTACAAGGACGTGAAGAGGGTAGAGAAGAAGGCCGCGAAGAAATCCTTATACAAGCCACGCGTGAAATGCTCCTCAAGGGCTTTGATTATAACGTTATCATTGGTATTCTGCATGTAGAATCCGAATTTATTGATGGCGTTAGAGAGACATTACTGTTAGAACAAGAGGGGCTTTTGCCTGAGGACACCAGCAATGATTAATCTTCAGATAGCAGTACTAGAACTGATTTGGATTATTGTTGGGTATGAAATTGCCTAATCCAATTAAATGAATACTCCCAACTATTGCTTCCCGAACAAGCTCAAAGTGCAGCAAATTCGGGAAGCATTATCTTGCCTCTCTACTCCGATTTCAACGACTTCGCAGGATTCACCAACGCAGCTTTGATCGACTCATAACTGGAGGTCAAAATAGCGACGCTCAAGGTAAGCAGTACTGCAATAAGCATCGTACCAAACCCAATCGGAATGCGGTAAGTGTAATCTTTCAGCCAGGCATCCATTAGGTACCAACCCAATGGCGCGGCAACTAGGAAAGCAACGACTACGAGGATGACGATTTCTTTGCCAAACAAGCCGAGAATTTGCGCCAGCGTAGCCCCCAATACCTTGCGGACTCCAATTTCTTTGGTCTTTTGCATGGCCATGAAACGTACCAAACCGTACAAGCCAAGGCAACCAATAAATATGGCAATGAAAGAAAACACCTGCACCAACTTTAACATGGTGCTTACGAATTCGTAATTTTGCGCGATGCTTTCATCCAGGAAGGTTTGTTCATAAAGGAAGTCGGGAAAATAACTGTTCCAAACCTGCTCCACCGCTTTCATGGTTTGGTGCACGTTCGTGCTAGACAGTTTAATGCCACAACTGTAATGAATGTCTTTGAAGGAAAAAATGGCAACCGGATCGATCGCGCTTTGAAAAGATGCGTTGTTCCAGTTTTTGAGTACACCGTAGATGGGAACAGCTTTACCCCAAACCCGCATATTTTTTCCTACGGCGTCCTCAGGTCTTTTCAAGCCCAAACGTTCTATCACTTTTTCATTGATCAAAACCCCCGTGACCGTATCACTCTGAGGAATGTTTCTGCCTGCTACCAGCGTCAAGCCGTAGGCGTCGATGTAGTGGCTGTCGGCATTCTTGGAGTTCATTTGCCATACCTCATCCTTCTGACGGGTATCAAAACGTATATTGATGGTGTTGTTGGAACTGGTGGTAGGGGAAAACAAGCAGAATGAGGCTTCTTTGACTCCCGGAATTTTCAATAAACGATCTCGAAACGTTGTTTGATTGATTTTTTCTGGTGTTGGAATATTGATTTCCACAATGCCCTTGGTTTCGTAGCCCACAGACTTGGACATCATGAAATCCACCTGCCCATTGATGATCAAAGTACAGATGATCAGCAATTGAATCAATACAAACTGTACCACGATCAAGCTGCGGCGAATGTTCAAACCACCGGCTTGTTTTTGACTGATTCCTCCCTTAAGCGCCGCTACTGGTTGAAATCCGGCCAAAATCACCCCAGGATAAGAGCCGGCCAAAAACACTACTGTAACAAACAGCCCAAGGATAAACAGCCAAAGTACGCTGTCATTCCAGGAAACCTTGCTGGGCCAGCCTCCGCCCAAATTCATGTATTCATTTAGATAGGGTAAGGAAAGTGCAGCCAAACCAAAACCAATGATCAAGGCAACCAGGGTGATGGTGCCTGTTTCGGAAATGAATTGAAAAAAGACCTGAACCCTCTTGCCACCTACCGCCTTGCGAATGCCCACTTCTTTGGAACGGCGCATGGCTTGTGCCGTGGCCATGTTGATGAAATTGAAGCAAGCCGTAGCAATCAGGAAAATTCCCACCGTAGCCATGATGTAAATCCATTTGTAGGGTACGGGGCCATTGTAACGTTCCGAATGGTGCATCTCACTGTACTTGACAACCGGATGCGCATAAGACTTGGCATCCTTGCCGTGGTATTTCTTGCTGATGGCATCCAGTTGCTTTTGAAACAGTTCTACTTTGAAATCTTTGGGCAGCAGTGCAAAACAATAGGTATTGGAATTGATGCCATTCCATTGATCCAGTTGTGGTCCTCCATAAGGGAAATCCTTATTGTTTTCCAGCGTAGCAAAGGATACAAAGAATTCGTAGGGGAGATCCGTATTGTCGAGAGGATTGTTGACAATACCCGTCACTTCAAGTGAAAGGGTGTTTTCTAACTTAATGATGCGCCCAATTGGGTCTTTGTCCCCAAAATACTTCTCGGCAATGGCCTTGCTGATCACGGCAGTATTGGGCCTTTTGAGGGATTGGGGCTTGCCAGTCTGCCACTGATAATCAAAAATCTTGAAATATTCTGGATCTACATAAGCAAGTTTTGGCCCGGGCCCTTCCTTGAATTTCTTTGCTGGCCGCCCATTTTCGTCGATCAGTGCCATTAAACTGTTGTATTTCTCAATGCAGATCGAAACAGCAAGTGCCGAAGTTTCGTCGCGCACCGCCTTCGGGGCTGGCGGGGGTACTCCGCGGGAATAGCTGGTTCCGTCAAAATGGAATTCTGTTGTCACTTCGTAGATGCGGTCAATATTGGAGTGAAAAGCATCGTGGGTGGTGTGGAAGCGGATAAACCAAAAAACCAACAATCCACAAGCGATGCCCATGCTGAGGCCTACAATATTGAGGAAGGCGTAAACGCGGTTGCGCCGTAAGTTGCGCCAGGTGATTTTTAGATAATTTTGAAGCATACGACCAAATTGAATGTTCTTTTTGGAATAGACACTCTAAAAAGATGCCAGTTGCACGAAAGGCTGATTTTAAAGGGCTTGTAAAACGGTCGGAAAGAAAAATTGTCCGAATTCGTACAGGAGTCGTACGAATTCGGGCATTTTCAGCAATAGACTTGATGAACAGGAAATCAATTAAACCTTGGCTTAGAAATGATGAACATCAAGGCATACAAAATGTACAAGATGCCAGGAATGGCCAAAATGCCTAGCAAAACCTTAGCCAAGGTCAACCACTTAATTGATTTGAGCCATAAACTGCCAAACATAATCGCCGCCAGCCCCAACAGCACCCATGTCCAGCTTAACATGTTGTAGGAAGATACGCTGCCATCAAGTAAGCCTATAAAAAAGAAATACAAGACCACCAGCGAAATCAGGCAGTCAAAACCCCATAAAATCCAAAAAAAGGTCATAGCAATTGGTTTTAAGCGTTATAAGTGTTGGATTCTAATTAATGTGTCTCTTGCCGCTTATTTGTCGTAAAACCGCCACTGTGTTTTAAAATCCCGTTTCAAATTCTGATTCGTCAAAATGGCGCGCAGCAACTCAATGGGCATCGCATTTTCTTGCAAAATGGCGTCGTGGTATTGCTTGTAGCTCATTTTTTTGGTCTCAACCAATTCTTTTTTCAGGGCATAAAATTGCAACCCACCGACCATGTACGCCAACTGGTACAGCGGCCCGTAACTGCCTGTAAACGAACGGCGCACTTCCCCCTCTGCGTTGGCGCGCTCGTGCCCAACCCGGTCTACCAAAAAGTCGATACACTGTTGGGGTGTCCACTGCCCGGTATGGTAGTTCAGCGAGAAAATGATGCGGGCACAACGGTGCATGCGCCAAAACAGCATCCCGATGCGGTCTTCGGGCGAGCGTGGAAACTTCATGTCCCACAGAATGAACTCCCAATACAAGGCATTGCCTTCGTGCCAAAACGGGGTTTCAAAATTGCGGTAGGTTTTATAGCGGTTGTTCATGAAACCCTGTAAATGGTGACCAGCAATGAGCTCATGGTGCACGGTAGCCCTTGAAAAATGAGGGTTGTTGCCGCGCATGCTCATCATTTTTTCATCGTAAGTCATGGTGTTGGTAGGGTAGGAGATGATCAGGGTTTCTCCGCCCAAAAAGAAAGGGCTAACCAACTGCCGCTCAGGCGACATCATGTTGACCCGCCAGGTTTCTTCGGCAATGGGAGAAATGGTCACCAGGTCATTTTTTTTCAAAAAATCAACCGATTGGTTGTACAAATCCAGCATGGCCTGGGGCTGCTGACCAGGAGCCACAAAACTGTTTTTTACCTTTTCCTGGGCAGCTTTCCAGGTGTCGCCAAAACCCATTTCGCGGCTGGCTTTCAGCAACTCTGCATCGCACCAGGCAAATTCCTTGTTGGCAATTTCGGTCAGTTCCTCGGGAGTGTAAGGGATGAATTCCAGCTTGAGCTGCCGAATCAGTTCGGTACGCCCAATCGGGTTGCCGATGATGCCACTGCCGTCGTCCTTTTGGGTAGGATTGGGTTTGCCTTTGCCCGCCAGGCTTTTGGCGTAGGTTTCGAGGTCTGTATCCAGGCTCGTGTAGGTCTTGGATACCCACCAGGTAAACATTGGATCATACCCGTTGTAAAAATTGTAGTAGCTTTTGAGTACCCCTTGCAAGGCTTTGACCGATTCAGCAGCGAGATTGGCCAGGTTTTGCTCAAAACCTTCTTCCTTTTTGAGCTTTTCATTGGCCTGCGTGACCTCCTTGAGGATGCTGTTCAATTCCTTGGCTACATCCTGACCAACGACACTGATGCCCCGACTGCGGGGTTTCACCAGGGTATAAATGCGCTCGGAGAAAGGCAAAAAGCGCGTGATTTGCGCGTAATCTTTTTGCTCTTGCTGCAGCTTGTACTGCTCGTCTTCAAGATTGCGCTTGAACAGGATGTAATCCACCTTGCCATTGATGTTCCATTTGTCGAAATCGACTTGCTCCAGTTGTTTCAGGTTATCGGCAATGAGTTGCAGGAGGCGCTGGCGGCGCTCTGGAGAATTGTAGCCAGAAACGGACCCTCTGAACTCCATTGGATTAGAGGTAGCATAAAAACGCATGATGCTGCCTTTGTCGGCGGTGTATTGCACCATTTGATGGTTCATTTCACTGGTTTGCAGGTACATTGAGCTGCTTTGTGCCAGCAAAAACGTCAGGCTCAAAAGCCCGCAGAAAAACAAGGATAAACTTTTCTTCATTGGCTGTTTATTTGGTTGAAATAGATAGGTGTTATTCCAAGCGGTACAAGATGCCGCGATAGGCAATCCAGGCTTCTTTTCCGGCAGCACTAAGGTACTCGTTTTCAGAAGTTTGCACGTACAGCGGTTTTCGCGAACGATTGGTTGTAGCAAAACGCGCTGTTTTTTCGTTCACCAGCAAGCGGTATTTTATGGCCGAACGCTCCTTGTAGTTGGGGTAAACCAATTGAGTGCCCATTGAAACCATGGCAGTTGTTTCCAGATACACCTCTTGGTCTTTCATCTGGTAAAGGCCGGTTTCTTCATGGTAGCTCCAACCTGGATTTAAGGGAGGTTCGATCATGCCGTATTGCCGAGAAAATTGGTCGACATCGGCGGAGTCAATCAGTGGCCAAATGCTCCGTTGCTGATGGTTGTCTTTTACCAGCAATACGCAGCCCCCAGCTTTGGGCAAATTCAATACCCGGATGGAACTGCAATTCTTCAGGTGTTCGGCTCGGGCAGGCGGGTACAGTTCCATTTGCTCTTCTGGCACCAACTCTTCCAGGTTGGCGGAGGTAGGAAAGGCGTTTTCTGAGTAATAAGGAATCTCTTCAGTCAGCTCCAGGCTTTCTACATTATACAGTCGCACTTTATCGTTGAGAAACAACACCAGATTGTAATGCTCAATCCAGAGGTGAGCAGGGACACTCATTTCAATGCGGGGCAATTCTTTGCGAATGCGTAAGGTGCCATCGGCGTTAAAGCAAAGCAATTGGTAATTCACCAATCCTGTTAGGTGTTCCGGGGATCTTTCTTCTACCAATTTATAAGTCAGCACAAAAATTTCCTTCCGCTCTCTGGAAACCAGAAAAGTCTCTACCACATAGTCATTATCCAAAGGCATTTCCTGGACTTTTAGGGCAAGGTTGTCTATTTCAGGAAACCAGGGTAAATTTTGTTGAGGCTTATCGGTGCGTTTTCCGCATCCAAAAAGCAAAGAGAGTAGCGACATGATAATTGGAATAAAATGTTTCAAAGCGATGAAATTTTCTGGAATTTCTATACTTTTCAAAAGTAAATGATTTTTCAAGTCTATCAAATTTTTAATCTCTGATGATGCCAATTCAGCGCCTGCTCTTTTTGTTTTGTGTATTTGCAATGCAAGTAAGTTTACTTGCCCAAAATGGCCCTCGAATCCGCCATGCTACTGCAAATTTTGACCTTTGTACTTACGTTCTGAATGGTCAGACCCACAGCAGCAGGGAGCTGTCGTTTTTGCGCAAAGAACAGGATACTACCTATTACCAGCAAGGCAAACTGGAACTGGCATTTTGGCCGGAAAAAGGAGCCGGAGATTACCAAAAGTACGCCCTGCGCTTCCGAAACACCAGCATTGGCGATACCCTGACGATGGAAAATGTCGTCCCTTTTGGCGCTTCAGCGGATCGGGTTTACATCACCGGACTAGGCAAACACCTCTTATCGCGGGCGCATTTGTTTCGACCGGGGCTGAAACCGGTCAATGTCATCGTTCCTGATAATGCCTGGCACTTGGGCTATGCCGATGCCCAAACGAGCGATGGAAAACAATACTGCGCAATGGCCCGCCGCATCAGTTGGGATGTACAACGGGTACAACGCCGCCGCTTTGAGACGATCCTTTTTGCAGGAGGCAGCACCACTTACCATTTCTGGATGCTGCCATTTCAGGGAGATTGGCAGGAAGGGTTACGACGGGTGTTTCAAGAACAATATCTTTTTGATTTAGAGGGAAAAACCTTTGACGAAAGCTTGTACCAACGCCCAGACCTGAAATGGATTCGTCATACTTACGCCATGCACTTGATCATGGCCTGGGATCGCGATTTTTTTGATCCCAACACTCAGAAATACACTTACGAGGATTTTTTGAAAAAAGCCCAAACCCTTTATGGCGGCGATGATGTAGTGGGGATTTGGCCAAACTGGCCCATGCTCGGGCTGGATCAACGCAACCAATGGGACATGTACCGGGCATTGCCAGGGGGGCTACCCCAACTGCGCAAATTGGCAGAATCGGGCCGCAAGAAATTCAATACCAAATTCTTCATCAGCTACAATCCCTGGGATGAAAGTACCCGCTGGGTAGATCACCACTCCGGGATGTCGGAAATGATTGAAGCCATTTCCGCCGACGGGGTTGTGTTGGATACCGAAGGCAAATCCAGCCCAGAACGCCAGGCGGCTGCCGATCGGGTGCGCCCTGGCGTGATCATGTACAGCGAAGGAATGGCTGTACCCCGCGATATGCCGGGGATTGTATCTGGTCGGGTGCACAACGCCTTGTATTATCCGCCTTTGCTCAATTTGAACAAGTTCATTCGACCCGATTTTGCCATTTTCCGGGTAGCAGAATTGTACCTCGAACCCATTCGTAGGGAATACTCCCTTTCGATGTTCAATGGCTATGGCACCGAAGTAAACCAGTTTCGCCCTGGGCGTCCCAATTGGGTCGATGACGATTACCGGTATTGGGGCAAAACCTTGCGGGTATTGCGGGAAAATGCAGCGGTTTTTACCCAACAAAAATTCGTGCCACTGTGGCCTGCTTTGCGCGACAGCATCTACATCAATCAATGGCCGGGAGTGGAAAAGACGCTATATACCATTTTTAGTTTGCAGCCTGCGGGCTATAAGGGCGTGCTTTTCTCTGCACCCATTCAATCTGGCCATCACGCTGTAGACATCTGGAATCATGCAGAACTGAAGCCCGAAATCAACAACGGCCAATGGCAAATTCCGGTTGATCTGGAAGCTTTTTCCCAAAAGTGGTTGACTACCAACAATGAAGGTGCAGTGGGGGCAATCGCCATTTTCCCAGAGCTATTGCAAGTGGAGCGCAAAGGTGACGTGCTGAGTTTTTCGGCCAGCAAAGGACAACGTATTCTCATCTGGTCTGGTCACCCAGCTTACGATCAAAAGCCAAAAGAATACAAAACCGGAGCACAGCAGATCGCTTTGCACAAGGTTTTTGAGCACCCGGAAGGTAAATTTGTCCTACAGTTGTTTGAAGACGGCGAATTGCTGGATGAACGCGTGATTTGGGTAGAAACCGGGCTGGCACGCCTGGTCAGCCAAAAAGCGACTTTTTTTTCCTCGAATACCATTCCCGTAGGGATGGTGCGGATTCCTGCCGGAAACTTTCGCATGAAGGTAACTTATGGCGATGATTTCATCCCCAATCCCAGGGAATACCCGCAAGAAGAACTCCAAATTCCCTCCTTTTTCATGGACAAGCACCCGGTGACCAATGCGCAATTTGCACAATTCATCCAGCAGTCGAAATACCGCCCCAAAGACACCACCAATTTTCTGCACCATTGGCATAAAGGCAATATCCCCGCTGGACAAGAACAGTTTCCTGTAACCTACGTCTGCTACGAAGATGCACAGGCTTACGCACTTTGGGCCAATAAACGCTTGCCCACCGAAATCGAATGGCAATACGCTGCTCAAACATCTGATCAACGCGAATGGCCATGGAGCAAAGACGCAGAAGTGAAACGCGAGCAACAGGTGATCACTGAGACCTTAACGGTTTCCAAGTTGCAGGTTGATTCTACGCTTTGCAATACAGGCAATGGTAGATTGTATCCAGTTGGCGCGTACCCCAAAGGCGCGAATCCATTTGGCCTGGAAGACCTGGTAGGCTGCGTGTGGCAAATCACCAACGACTTGTACCGCAATGGAACCAACCAATTTTTGATCCTCAAAGGGGGGAGTTATTACTTGCCCGCTAGCAGTTGGTGGTACGTGGAAGGAGGACCAAGGGAATTGAGTTACACCCAAAAAATGATGCGGATATCGCCGGGATTTGAACGCAACGGTACCACGGGATTTCGATGCGCCCGGTAGGGACGCTCCCTAGCGGGCGTCCCTATGACAGGCAACCACGCAGGGTTGCCCCTACTTTTTTTTGTCTGATCTTGCATATTTAAAATTCTTGAATTAACTTTGCACAAATGCTAAGACATTCCTATCTACATACCGTCACACAATCAATCGATTAACTCTTTACGGTACTCTAAATATTTTTCCTGAACATTTGTTACTCTAACTCTTAAATGAAATCCCATGACCAGGTATTTACTCGGAATGTTATTCCTGTTTCCGCTATTGGTACATGCCCAAATGATCAAAGGTCGCATTGCTGACCCTCAAAATCAGCCACTGAAAGGAGTAGCCATCCAATGGAAGGGTGGTACATTGGGCGCAGAAAGCAATGGCGAAGGTCGATTCGAAATCGCAATCCTTCCCGAATTGCAACAAAAGACTTTGGTTTTTACTTTAATGGGACACGCTCCTCAGGAAATAACGGTTAATGACGATCGATTTCTTGAAGTACAACTCACCCCGAGCAGTGTCAACCTCAACACCTTTACGGTACGTGAATTGAGCCAACAGACTACTGTAATCGAGCGCTTGCCCGAAGTAGTCGGCACTTACATCGCCTCCGGCAAAAAGAATGAAGTGATCCAAATTGCCGATATGGATGCCAACCTGGCTGACAAAACCGGGCGGCAGCTTTTTGCCAAATTGCCTGGAGTATTTGTATACGACATGGACGGCTCTGGCAACCAGATCAACATTGCAACCCGTGGACTGGATCCTCACCGCTCCTGGGAATACAATGTGCGTCTTAATGGGGTAGTGACCAACAGTGATATGTATGGTTATCCGGCCAGCCACTACAGTGCACCGATGGAAAGCATTGAGAAAGTAGAATTGATTCGTGGTACGGCTGCCTTGCAATACGGTGCCATGTTTGGAGGCATGATCAACTATGTCACCAAAACCGCAGATACTACGCGTAAAATTTCTTACGAAGGTCAGTTCAATTACGGTTCGTTCAACACCCGCGGCATGTATCATGCATTGGGCGGAAAATTGGGAAAACTATCGTATTACACCTATGCATTCGATCGCAGATCAGACGGTTACCGCGACAATGCAAATATTCATTCCAGTGCGCAGTATATGTCGCTGAGGTATGATTTTTCCCGTAACCTCAATGTACGAGCAGAATTGGCTCATTCTTATTACCGCTTTCAGCTTCCTGGACCACTTTCTGATGCGATGTTTTATGACAATCCACGTCAATCTACGCGGTCGCGCAACTATTATAGCCCCGATATTTGGGTGCCTTCTATCCAACTTGATTGGCAATTGGGCAAAAGAACCCACCTCAATATCGTTTCCAGCGGCATCTGGGGCGGACGCACTGTTTTGACTTTTGTCGGTTTTGCGGATAAACCCGACGTAATCAATCCACAAACAGGCCAATACGCCAACCGTAACGTGGATGATGACCATTTCAACAGCTTTACCACTGAGGCGCGCTTGAAACACCAGTTTTCAACCGGCGATGTTGAACATACCCTCGTTGCAGGTGTACGGTACATCAACAATGATTTGAACCGCCAGCAACTGGGCAAAGGTACCACTGGATCAGATTATGATCTTTCTTTAGTTGGCCCTTTTGGCCGGGATCTGTGGTACCGCACCAACAATATCGCAGTATTCGCCGAGCATTTGCTTCAACTGACGCCGCGCTTGTCGGCTTCGGGTGGAATGCGTGTGGAAAGTGGCAAAACGGATATGACAGGGTACATCTCCTACCTTAATCCGCTGAAAGTGCCCAATAAAATTGAACACCATTTCCCTTTGTTTGGGGCAAGTGCGCAGTATAAATTGACCAACTTCGCCACTTTATACGGGGGTATTTCACAAGCTTATCGTCCAATTATTTTTGCCGACGTCATCCCTGCCAATGCCCTGGAAAAAGTTGACACCAATCTATTGGACAACAAAGGGTACAATGCTGAATTGGGTATTCGTGGCAAATGGCGCAATCGGGTTCACTTCGACGTATCCTTGTTTGAACTCCGCTACAACAATCGCATGAGCAATACGGTCATTCAGGAAAATGGCCAATCCATCGTGTTCAAAACCAATGTAGGGAATGTCCTTACTCGCGGCGTTGAGTTTTATACGGAAGTGAATCTGTTGGAAACCAAAAACGCCCGCATTAGTGTCTTCACTTCTACCTCTTATTTTGATTCTCGTTATGTACAGGGAACCGTGGTTGTCGCGGGTAAAAATACCGAGATCGCGGGCAACCAGGTAGAATCTACGCCCAAATGGATGACCCGCAATGGTTTGCAAGGTCGTTACCGAGGCTTTAGCGCGTCGTTGCAATACAGCTGGGTAGACTTCAGCTATGCAGATCCAGAAAATACCGTAACACCTACTGCCAATGGAGCCAAAGGCATCGTGCCTGCATATGGTTTGTTCGACTTTAATGCGACCTATCGCTTCAACAAACACTTATCCTTGAAAGCAAGTGCTAGCAATTTTACGGATACGCAATATTTCACCAAACGTCCAACCATTCACCCCGGGCCAGGAGTTTGGCCTTCTGATGGTCGGTCGTTTATGATGACTTTGATCGTGAAGTTGTGAGGGACTTGAGGCGGGTTGATTATCAGGTAATTGATAATCAACCCGCCTTATGTCTAATGCAAATTGTAGTACTGGCGATTAGGATTTATATAAAATTAGTCCTTACTATTGTAGTAGCCCATTTTATTCCTTCAAACCTATTTCGATCTCTTGTAGCAATTGAATAATTTTTTCTTCAGAAATGTCCTCTTCAATATCTCTACTTTCCAGCATCACTTTTACCAATTTGTCTTTTTTACCTAAAATTCTAATTACCCTGTCAATGATTTTAGGATTTGTCCGAAGTGTTTTTTTGATTTCTCGACCAATGACACGAGCACCGATTTGATTGTTATTCAGATCACCGAATAAATCATTGTGATGTTCAAATATTTCATCATCATAATGCTCGAAGAAGTGCTTGAGGATGAATACAATATCCTTTAAATCTTTACTCCTGTTTTCAGGCCTATTGTTCCAAGCAATGAGCTTTAACAATACTATAGAAGTTAGCGTTGCTGCTCGATAGGATTGACCATCAATACTTAGCTCGTCGGAGCCATGTTCAAAAATTTCTTGTAATGCTAAAAAATGAGACAATTCGTCGCTTACCATTGGAAGTAAATCAAGCTCGTATCCGGTAGGGCTGATTAGTTTAAAATGATTGGCAATAGTTTCTGTAAAAGCAAATTTTTGAATCAAAATACTCCGAACTTGCTGGTATACATTCTGACTATTGGTTCCAACTACCCAATCTATATCTTTGGTTAATCGGAATGACTTTTTAGGAAACATCCATAAGTCTCTAGCCTGAGCTCCGATTAGAAATGCTTCAGTGCCAGCGAGGTCGCAGGCTTCTTTTACTGCGGCACAGATGGCCGCAATTTCTTCAGTCGAGAATTGTCTTGAGATAGGCATCGTTTATTCTTTCTGCTACTTCTAAATTTCTTGAATCGCCACTACTAATCATATCCGCATAAACCAACAAAGGATTAGTCCGCTTCACAGTCACCAGATTTCCCCCAAAAGGTACATGTACATAAATATTCCCTTCGGGATCAGGTATAAAACGATAATTTTTCATCAAATCCATCTTCGTTTCAGTCGAATATAGTTGAAAAACAGCGGGTTGTAGGTAGTTGGTGAGCAAATCTGCACCTGGTTCTCCTCCCCAAAAAGAAGCTTCGTTCAATTCAATTTTATCCCAGGCGCGTTCTTTTTCGATATTTTGAAAACGATACCTACCTACAAAAAGAGAGGGTTTTAAACGTTGCTCATAGGCATCGATCCATTTAAGGAATAAATTGCGTTTTTGATCCAAACGGATGTCTTTTTCGTTTCTTTTTCGGGTGAACCCTTGGGCTTTTAAGCTGACCAAAACTTTATTTACGGTATCAAGGCTAGTCGCACTCACTTCTGAAATGGTACGTTGAGGTTCATTTACCAATTCAGGTGTGCTCAAAAGATGAAATACAACGATCAGCCCTTTTTTAGTAAAGGCCAAGTCTTTGTTTTTCAGCGGAGCTGTTTTTTTGTTTTTGTTTTCATTGAAGAGATAAAGATGAGGTAAATCATTCAAAAACAGGTTGCCAGTAGCATCTACATAATTAAATTGCTGTTCCTTGAGCGCGATTTTTACCTTCTCCGGGATTTCTTGTGCAGCCAGTATAAGCTTAGGGTAAGCTTTTTTTTGTTCCAAAAGTTTGGGCAACATGGACATTTGCACTTGCCCTTTTATTTCAAGCGGATATTCAACATTGCCGACGGTGATCAGCCCATCAAAATCTGCCCCAACTGGGGCTTGTTGGTAAGCAAACTGTAGATTTATTAATTTCAACTCCTGCAACTTATCCAAAATAGGATCAATGATCCGCCGTTCTTGAG
This sequence comes from Haliscomenobacter sp., assembly GCF_040403615.1. NCBI lineage: Bacteria > Pseudomonadati > Bacteroidota > Saprospiria > Saprospirales > Haliscomenobacteraceae > Haliscomenobacter > Haliscomenobacter sp. The sequence continues at coordinate 46,902 of NZ_JBBAKG010000006.1, forward strand.
CAATTTGAATTGAGGTCATATTCTTTGTATTTAAAAATCGAACATTCAAAAATACCGAACAAAATTCAATTAGTCAAGCCCTGCAACATTAAAATCCCCTTTTGCTAAAAACAAAAGGGAGCCTCTACTCGAAGCTCCCTCTTTATTTTCCTGAAACAATGTTGCTTACTTCACGGCTTCTTCACCGTGCATGATGCGGATTTGGTGGTTGATGGATTCGTCGTGGATGGCTTTTAGCACCACCGTTACGAAATCTTCGCTCAGGCCTTTTTTCGCACCGTGCTTTACTGCTTTGCTCAGGATTTCATTCCAGCGGCTGGTTTGCAATACGGCGATGTTGTTTTCCTTCTTGTATTCGCCAATTTTCTCAGCGATTTTCATGCGGCGACCCAAGAGATTCAACAAGTCTTCGTCGATCTCGTCGATTTCATGGCGCAAGTCATTCATGTGCTGTACGAAGATCGGGTCGGCTGAATTGGCTTGTGGAAAAACCATGGACTCAATCATCAACTTGTACTGTGCAGGGGTAATTTGCTGTGCTGCATCGCTCCAGGCCTCATCTGGCGTTGGGTGTACTTCGGTCATCAAACCATCAAAGTTCAGGTCCATGGCCTTTTGAGCTACTTCTTGCAGGGTATCGCGGCGACCACAGATGTGGCTGTTGTCGCAAAAAATTTGGATATCAGGGAAATTTCGGCGCAAATCAATGGGGATTTGCCAGTGGGGTACGTTGCGGTATGAAGTTTCGCCATGGAAAGAAAATCCACGGTGAATCGCCGCCAAACGGGTGATACCAGCCTTGTAGATGCGCTCAATACCGCCCATCCACAATTTAAGATCCGGGTTGACTGGGTTCTTTACGATAACCGGAATGTCTACGCCACGCAGTGCATCCGCTACCTCCTGGATAGAAAATGGATTCACGGTGGTGCGTGCACCAATCCAGAGTACGTCTACACCAGCTTTCAGTGCTTCAAACACGTGCTCGCGGTTGCCCACTTCGGTGGTCACTTTAAGGCCGGTTTCTTCTTTTACTTTTTTCAACCAAGCCAAGCCTGGTGCGCCAACGCCTTCGAATTCTCCTGGGCGGGTACGGGGTTTCCAGATTCCGGCGCGGTATAAATCAATCATGCCGTCGCTGGCCAATTCACGAGCAGTTTGTAATACTTGCTCTTCGGTTTCCGCACTACAAGGCCCAGCAATCAGGATGGGTCTTTTATCAGCGCGCTCCAATACAGGTCGAAATGTCATAGTAGCCATGGTACAAGAACTTAAGAGATGATTTTGCGAATTTGATTTGCTTCAGAAATCAATTGATGAAAAGTATCGAAATCCTTTTTGATCAAAAGGGTGCGAAACTGCGAAAGTTGGTTGATGTGTTCGTCCAGTACATCCAGGAGATTGTCGCGATTTTGGCGAAAAATCGGGATCCAGGTATCTGGCGAACTCTTGGCCAAACGCACCGTGGAACTAAATCCGGTGCTGGCCAATTCAAAAATCCGTTCTTCGTCCTTTTCTTTGGCCAAAACAGTTAGGGCCAGAGCAAAAGAACTGATGTGCGAAATGTGCGACACATAAGCAGTGTGGATGTCGTGAGACAAACCATCAAAATGGATGATTTTCATCGGGATGGACTGGTACATACTTTCCACGAGTTGTACGGCATCGGCGTCGCTGTGTTCGATGTCGCAAAGAACGGTGTATTTGTTTTCAAAAAGGTTGGGGATCGCCGCTTCTGGCCCAGAATACTCCGTTCCGGCCATGGGGTGCGTGGCTACAAAGCGCTTGCGCATGGGGTGATATTGCACCGCCTCCAAAATGGTGGTTTTGGTGGACCCCACATCAATTACCACCTGCTTGTCGCTGATTTTGTCCAAAACCATGGGGATAACCTTGGTCATGGAATCTACTGGGGTAGCAACGATGATCAGGTCTGATTCGGCAATGGCTTCGTCCAGGGTTTTGCCCTCGTCAATCAATCTGCGGCGGATGGCTTTGTCGATGTTGTCTGGATTGACATCTACCCCGATGACGCGCTGCGCAAAACCGTTCTCTTTGAGGGAGATGGCCAGTGATCCGCCGATGAGTCCGATGCCGATTATAGAGATGGTCATTTGCTTTTCGCTTTTCGCCCACGAATGAATTCGTGGGTTGGGTTTTGTATGG
>NZ_JBBAKG010000006.1:49167-113679 GCF_040403615.1 Haliscomenobacter sp.
CATTTGCTTTTCGCTTTTCGCCCACGAATGAATTCGTGGGTTGGGTTTTGTATGGCTTCCCATGACTAAAGTCGTGGGGTGGCGGGTTAATGAAACGGTTTGATGGCTTTATAGGCGGCTATTCTTGCCGTAGCTTCCTGAAAAACCTTGGCCTCGCTGCACAAAGACACCCGGATGTAGCCATTGCCCTGGGTGCCAAAAATACCTCCTGGGGTGATGAATACTTGGGTGGCATCCAGCATAACGTCAGACAATGCGTATCCATCTGGGTAATAAGTCGGGATTTTGGCCCAAACAAACATACCCACCTGCCTGGGGTCGTAGGTGCATTCCAACAAATCAAGCAGGGCAAACACCTCCTTGCGCCGGCTGCGGTATACGTCATTCAGTTCTTCGTACCAGGAAGGCGGGTTTTGCAAGGCTTGTACTGCCGCCACTTGCAAGGGTTTGAACATGCCCGAATCCATATTGCTTTTGAAGCGTACCACCGGTTCGAGGTATTCGGCTGCGCCAGCCAACATGCCTACACGCCAGCCTGCCATATTGTGGGCTTTACTGAGGGAATTCAATTCCAAGGCTACTTCCATTGCACCGGGAATGTCCAACAAACTCATGGGTTGTTCATTCAGGATGAAGGTGTAGGGATTGTCGTTGACAATCAAGATGTGGTGCTGCCGGGCAAAGTCGATCAAGGCTTTGAAATACCCTTTGTCGGCTTGTGCGCCAGTGGGCATGTTGGGGTAATTGACCCACATGATTTTGACCTTGCTGAGGTCTTGTTTGGCCAGATCTTCCAAATCTGCTTGCCAATGGCGCGTTTCCAACAGGTTGTAATCCCGGACACTGGCCCCGGTCAACAGACTCACCGAACGGTAAGTCGGATAGCCAGGGTTGGGCACCAATACTTCATCGCCCGCCTCCAGGTAACTCATCGAAATGTGCATGATACCTTCTTTGGAACCAATCAGTGGCAAAATTTCCGTATTGGGATTGAGCCGAACACCAAAGTATTTCCAATACCAGTCTGCAAAAGCTTGCCGCAACTCCGGAATACCCTGGTAGCCTTGATAAGCATGGGTATCCGACCGCCGCGCGGATGCCAACAAGGCATCAATGGTCGCTTCGCTCGGAGGCAAATCAGGGCTGCCAATGCCCAAATTGAGCACATTTTTGCCCTCTGCACGCAGTTGGGCAATCTGTTTGAGCTTGGTGGAAAAATAGTATTCTTCTACGTTTCCCAATCTACTAGCGGTGGATATGATCGGTGTCATGTATTTCGATTCAGTTGGGGCGACCTTAATTGGAGGCTCCATTGACAAAAAAATTAGTAATCAAATAAGACGCCTTGCTTGTAAGCGCCGAGCAATTTCAATTCATGGGTAACCGGGCGCAAAGCTTCGTAAGCCTGGTCAACGCTGACGTGCCCTTCGGCTACAAAATCAATAAACAAGCGGTATTCCCAGGGTTGCCCGATGATGGGGGCAGATTGTATTTTGCTCAAATTGAGGTTGTATGCTGACAAAATCGCCAATACTTTGTGCAAGCTGCCAACGGTGTGGCTAACCCCAAAACTGACCGAGATTTTATCTGCATCAGTGTCGATGACTGCTTTATCTGCGCGTTGCAGCACCAGAAAGCGGGTATAGTTTTTCTTGTTGGTCTCGATGCCTTCGGTCAGGATTTCCATGTCATACAATTCAGCTGCCAGGGTACTGGCGATGGCGCCTACGGTTTGTAGCCCTTGCTCCCGAATATTACGGGCCGACAAGGCGGTGTCTTCCATTCGAATCAACTGGATATGTGGATATTGTCGAAAAAAATCAAGGCATTGTTCGATGGCAATAGGGTGGGAGTGAACCTCGGTCAGGTCTTCGATTTTGACTCCAGGAAGCACCATCAGGTTTTGTTTTACCCGCAGGTACACTTCCCCAACCGCCATTAGATTGGCCTGATCCAGGAGTTTGTAATTGCTCATCAAGCTACCTGCCAGGGTGTTTTCAATGGCCATCAAGGCTGCGTCCATTTCTTTGCCCTCTTCCAATTGTTCAACCAGTCTCTCAAAAGTCAAGCAAGGGACTATGTCAATTGGCCGCCCTTCAAAGCACAAACGAGCCGCAATTTCGTGAAACGCTCCAGGAAACCCTTGGATGCCAACCCTCAAATTTGCCGTCTCTTGATCGGTCTCTTTTTCATTTTCAGCGAGTAACGTTTGCATGTTGCTTGTTTTCTTGGTCAAGAACTTAAATTGGTTGGTTCAGGTATGGGCAAAAAAAAAGTCCCGCTTTTGCGGGACTGTTTGTTTTCATCTTCAGTTTTTGAACAACAAAACTCAGCAGTCCCTTATGGTTGGCCATAAAAGTAAAAGCTGAAAAAATAAAAGCTGTTGTTCAAACGCATGTTGATGCTTTTTTATAATGTTGCACAAACCTAGAGAATTCTGTTTGGAATCACAAACCTTCCGAGGCGATTTTTTTACTTTTTTTACGATTTCTGAATCGTGCTGCACTAGTACAACCCCAAAGAGCTGCATTTAGACAAGCAAAAATGCAAATAATCGGATCGGTTGTTTAAATGCGCATTTAAATTTGTTAATATTGCATCAAACCATATAAAATTAGGAAATCATGCGCGCAATCGATGCTCTACTCAGTGAATATGGCGAAAGCCATCAAAACAAGATCAACAAAGCCTTTCACTGGATTTGTATTCCTGCCATTGTATTCAGTTTGATGGGCTTGCTCACTTCGATCCCATCGGCCTATTTGAGCAACTGGCTGCCCGTACAGTGGGCACCTTATTTCAATTGGGCAACCTTGTTTTTGCTAATCAACCTGGTTTATTATTTCCGCCATTCCCTGAGCATTGCTTTGGGAATGTTTTTGTTTGCCTCTGCTTGCATCGTCGGCAATGTATGGCTGCAGCAAAACGTTGCTATGCCGCTTTGGCAAACCTCCTTATTGATTTTTGTGGTGGCCTGGATTGGTCAGTTTATCGGCCACAAGATAGAAGGCAAGAAACCCTCCTTTTTCAAAGACCTCCAGTTTCTGATGGTGGGGCCGGCGTGGTTGTTGCATTTTTTGTACAAGCAGGCTGGGATAAAGTATTGAATTTGGGTATTGATTGCGGTTACGGTTTTTACGTTTACTAAACTTTAAAAGTTTAGTAAACGTAAAAACCGTAACCGCAACTATTCACATTACTTCCCTAAAGAATTGATCCAAGCCGCCATTTTCAAGGCATCTGCCTTTGGAACTTGAGGCATGGGGGCCATTTCTGTAGCGTAATCCGGCCAGTTTTTTGGCTCAGGCTTGTGGATCAGTGCGACGATGCGTTCATTGCTGTATTTGCGTTTGGCAATGTCAACATATGAAGGGCCAACCTGGCGCGCATTGGTGGCATGACAACCAAGGCAAGTCCACTTGGTCAGCAGTGGCTTTACCGTTTCGTAGCTAGGAGCAGCCGTTTTTGACGCGCTCAGTTCTTTTCCCTGGGTTGCTGTCGGTACCTTCACTTTTACTTCTTCCTTTGCTTTTACAGGCTCGGTAGAAGTACGCTTGGTGCTCATTTCCGTTGCACTGAGTTTGGTTCCGTCAGGAATGTTGTTCAGGGTATAGAAAGCCGTTGGGTGCAATACGGGCAAGCCGCCATCGCGGGAACGAATGCCTTCCACTTTGATTTCGTGCAAAAAGTACTGCTTCAAGTTGCCAACCACCAGGCGCACTTTCAGTCCATCTTCAGAAACTTTTACGCCTTTGAAAGCCAGCGGTGATTCATCGATCGGCGGGCTGCCATAAACCGGGTGATGCTTGTAAATGAAGTTTTTGCCACTGTACGAAGCAAGGTTTTCAGCAGTGGCTTTGTCGACTGGCTGGGTAAATTCGATTTCAAAACCGTCGGACATCGCACGCACCGTTTTCATTTCCATGGGCATTTTACCCGTCCAGAATAGGCGCTGCAAGCCAGATGTGGCATTTCCCGCTGAGCCCCAACCCCGGTTGGTTTCGCCAACATACAATGAGCCATCGTGTCCCCAAGACATGCGCAATATGCCAGATTGAAATCCGCTGCGGAAATCAAACGCCACGCCTTGGTATTCGCCTTTTACTTTTTCCATCACCACCCGCATGATGCGGCTTTGACCTTGGTCGCCTACGAAAATCTGACCAGAAAAAGGACCAAACGCGCCGTTGGTTTGATCGGGTACAATTTCGGAATTGGAAATGCCCAGGATGCCGTGTGGCAACCATACCGCAGGCAGGGTTACTTCGGGCAATTTGGCTTTTGTCGCAAACAAGGTATTGGGGGCGGTCTCACTTTCCTGGTTTTCAGGCTTGATGTACTCGCCTTTTGCATTTTTGACTTTGCGTGGGTCAACTACTGCGTTGAATTCTGCTGTCGTCATTTTTACTGGAGAGTTCGGAATTTTGTCTGTCCAGACCAAGCCAGCAGGGTGACCTGTGAATGCGCCTTTTTTGAGGTGAAAAATAGCACCTGAGCCCATGTAATCGCCTTGGTTGTCGTCGTAAAACAATTCGCCATCGATCATGCCCAGTCCACAAGGAGAACGCATCCCGGTTGCCCAGGGCTCCATTTTTCCATCGGGGGTAATGCGCATGGTCCAGCCACGGCCAAAGACCCGGCTTTCGCCCCGCCACCATTCCTGATCGCCAAAAGCGACGTTGCCTGTGACAAACATGCTGCCATCCGGCGCAAATTTTGGCCCATAAGAATACTCGTGGTAATGGCCGGAAACAGGCCAAGCATATACGGTTTCGTATACATCGGCCACATCGTCGCCGTTGGTGTCCATCAATTTGGTCAATTCACCGCGCTGCGCGGCGAAAAGGGCGTTGTCTTTGTACGCCAAGCCCAATGGTTCGTGCAAGCCAGAGGCAAACAACTTAAAGCGCGGCGGCGCATCGTTGGCCATGTCAGGGTTTTCCACCAAATACACATCGCCACGGCGGGTACAGAGGGCAATTCGGCCATCTTGCAACGTGGCCATGCCGCCTACTTCCAGCAGCATGCCTTCCGGGGTAGGCATGGTGACAATTTTGTAATAATCCGCTTCTGTTGGAGTTTTTGCAGGCGGATTGGGGATCCAGGTAAAACTGGTCAGCAGTTGTATGAGGAGCAGACCGGATAAGATGAGTCCGGTTTGGATGAAATATTTCATGATTTTGTTTTTAAAATTAACTACCAAATGATTGAGTACTTCACAACGCCTGCTTTTGCGGGCAAGATCAGTTCTTTTTTGCCATTGAAATCGCGAATACTGGCTCGATCATCACCGCTAAGGGAGATGTAGTACTTGCGGTCAATGACATAAGAACCGTCGGGCATGGGCAGAATGTCTTTACCCTCGGCCAATTTGATGCTGGTGCCAGCGGGAATAGTACCCTTCAAAGCAAGCTCACGGACCAGGCTGTTTTGATCCACGCTGGGGTAGCAGCGCTCTTCCACTTCAATGCCTTTGTAGGTGTACCGGAAAATAGGTCGACCCGTAGCCTCATCAATGGCGTAACCTTTGGTTTTGAAATCTGCTTCGTTGTACACCGTTGGAAATGCATCGCTGGCACTGTTGATGACCCCCAGGGTTTGACCGATAAAGGTGTACAAAGAAACACCTATTGGACGGAAACTGCCGTCTCCACGATCGTTCCACATTGGCGTTGCGTCTACAAAATCGCCTCTCCAGGCACAGGCTACATTGCCTGCTTTGAGGTCGTAGATGTAATGCAGTCCACCAGGATCACCCACTCCAATGGTATGGGTAAGGCGACGAGCGCGGTCTTGCTCAAAATCGAGAAAAGCCCGCAGCAAACGCGTTTTGCTGCCAACTGAAACGTAGATAGAAGACGAGGGATTGGGATCAGGCGGATAGGATCCAAAAGCCGTCAGGATTGAACGCTGAATGGCCGAGCCTTCAATGATCCAGGCCAAACGTGGAGGCATGTAGCCCGCATCTTTGTAGTAATAAATGGTGAACGGATGCGCTCCAGCCTTGAGCTGCATGTTGCTCTGCTTAGAATCCCACCAGCTATCCGGGCGGAGGTTAAACATCAACTCCTGGTTGTCAATCACCAGTTTGTACCCTCCGGTTGTGTTGAGGGTCATGATGTAGAATGCGTCCTCTGGTACATTCAATACTCCGTCAAAACGGGCAGCACTGAGGTCTTCATTGTCGAGGACTTCAGTGGTCACGGCGGCAATTTTTCCGCTGGTTTTAGGCGTTGCAGTTTTTAGATCATCAGCTGATTTGAAGCTGCCTTCGAAATACTTGTAGCTGATGTCGCTGGTAGTGGCCACTTTGGCGCCCAAAGAACGGTACTTGATGTTGCGGAAAGCGACGGCACCGTGGTCACCCTGGATAAACAAAGGCCCCAGCGCCGCTTCTTTTTTGTCGACCGGCCCGCCGGTTGCCAGAGGAACTTCCAGGTTTTGATGCACGGTCACTCCATTGATGGTCACGTAGTGGAAACGCGCGTTGGAAATCTTGTTGCCTTGCGCGTCAAAACGAGGTGCCTGGAAAGAGATCTTCAGGGTTTGCCACAAGCCGGGGGCTTTGGCTGCATTGGCGTCGGGAGCTTTGCCCATGTAGATTTGCCCCGGGGTATTTTCCCAGTTGCGGTAAATGCCGCCCAGGTCTCCGTATTTGGGGGATCTTACGCCCCAACTGTCGAACAACTGTACTTCGTAGCGGCCTTGAAGGTAAATGCCCGAATTGGAACCCTTGGGCATCATGAATTCGAGTTCTAGTTCCAGATCGCCATGCTCCCAAGCGCTCAGGACTTTGTAGCCTTCAATGGTGGCCCATTCTTGCTTTTTGCCCGCTTGTTCCAGGATTTCGTGGTCTTTGTCGGATACATTGTTGACCAGAATGCCTTTGCCTGGTGTAACTTTCATGCCACCGTTGCGATCCATTGCCACGTCACCAGCAATCTGCCAATTGCTGCCCGTGGTTTTAAAATTGCTCATGTCCTCAAGCGAGAGGGGTTTGAGGGGAAATTTTTGTCCCCAGCCTGTTGTCGCACTCAGGATGGTGACAATAAATAGGAATGTGTGTAAAGACTTCATTGGTATGTTGGTTGTTGTAAAGTTGTGTTAAACTATTAAGTCTAATGGATAATCTGTGTTAATGGCTGCCAGTGGTGATTTTTTGCAGACCATCTGCCTGGGTTGAGTTGTCTTTTATGAACAACCACAACACCGCAGATATTGCGAGGCTAATGGCACAAATAATGAAGATCAAGCCTTTGTCGGTCGCCTCGCTTACCGCTTCTCCAACGCCCAAACTGGCTACCAACTGAGGCAATACGACCGAGAGATTGAACAAACCCATGTACATGCCCATGCGAGATTGATCAATGGTTTGGGACATAATGGCAAAAGGCAAACTTACTGTTGCCGCCCATCCGATGCCAACAACGCCCATCAAAATATATATCATTCCCACCGATTGTCCAAACAACCAGATTCCGGCATAGCCAACTGCCATGATGGCGATGCAAATCAGATGGGTTTTTACCCGGCCGATTTTGCGGGTCAGGGGTTCCAGTAATGTGGCGGGTAATATTGCCGCAATCAAATTGAAAAGCAGAAACGAGATGGAAACGACCTGCCCCATTTGGTTGTCGGTCAAGCCTGTGATCTTTTGCTGCACATAGGCAAACATGTACACAAACATCGTCTGAATGCCCAACCAGGTAAAAGAGTGTGCCGCGAGAATTTTTTGAAAAGGGATCAGGTGGGCGAATTTAGGTCCCCCAATCGTAATGTTGAGCGCAAACAGGGCTGCCAGAGCGACCACGGTTACCCCTGAACTTGCGCCTTGGATAAAATTATCCAATCCAGCGCTTTGAGGAAGTACGCCCAATCGGCTCAGTATGCCGTAAAAGGCGTAAAGCAAGTACCCCCAAAGCGGGGTGATGGCGATCATGATTTGACCAAAAGAAGCTTTGGGTTGGGATGTACCACTTGCAGGTGTATCACTTGCAGGGTTTTCACTTTGCAACACCCGAGGCTCTTCTATAAAAAATGGAGGGATCACCGAGATCAGCAAGACCAGAATTGCCCCAAAATAAATCAGGGTATAATTGCCCCAAATTGCCCCAACCAGATAAGCTCCCACGCCAAAAGTACCAGAAATGGTTTGCATCCAGGTATAGCCTCTGGTACGCGCATCGCCAGGAGGGGTTACGTCGGCAATAATGGAACGGGTAGGATTGAAGCTAATGTTGATGGCCAAATCGAGGGTTAAAGCGATCGTAATGGCAACTCCCAATAATGCTCCAGAACCAAGTGCAGCGGAAATGACCCCAATATTGGGCAAGGCCAACAGCATCAATGCTGCCAACACGCCACCTATAATTATGAAGGGGCGTCTCCGTCCACCCCAAAACCAGACATTGTCGCTGATCAAGCCAATGATGACCTGCCCAAAGATGCCCGCAATGGGCCCTGCAGCCCAGACCAAGCCAATCTCATGGATAGATAGTCCGTATTTGGTGCTCAAAATCCAACTCAAGGCCGAAATCTGAACCGATAGCGCAAACCCCATTGCAGTAGAGGGCAAACTGAGCAGTGCATAAAAGGAAGGTGCTAATTTTTTTTGAATATCTAGCATTCCAAATTATTTTTTGAGAAGTATACCTCAAAAATTGGAATGTTTTGCGGAAAAGCGAAATTTATTGGGTTTTAAGTTTTGAGTTCTGGTCTTTGTTTTTTTCAAGGGGCAGCTTTGCTACTTTTTTCACCACCTAAAACACACCTGTGAAGCACCTAGAGATGAAATAATGTATTGACTCAGGTGACTCTTAGGTGTGTCTTAGGTGGTAAAAAAACAATATACTGGATGGTATTAAAGCTTCCTCAAACGGAAAAAATAAATCCCACCGCGTGTATTTGCCCGCAAATTCATCCGCTCGTATCCCAGGTTATTTACCCCACAGAGGTAAGTCATGATTGGACGTCCCCGATCGAAAAAATCCAAGTCGAGGTAGAATTCGGAATCGTTGTCGTTATCGAAGTCGGCGCGATTGAGGATCAATTCCCAGTTGCCGGGATAAATGATTTTATCGCGCCGATCATCGTATTCGGCGGTATAGTCCCCGTAAAAATCAATGATGTCCCCTTCGAAATCGGCATCGCGGTTTTCGCGGAACAAGGCACCATTTTCGCGAAATGAGGCACTTTCAAAAATCCAGGAACCGATCAGTCGGTCTTCTTTGCGTTCGATTCGGTATTCGTTTGAGCAAGTGCTCAACATTACCAGAACAACCAACATTGTAATGAGCTTGAAGTATTGCATAACCACGTATTTTTGGCATTAAAAGATATTTCAATGATAAACATTCGTGGTGCTTCCCCCTATGCCTTTAACAAGCTTTAACCCTACTCTGGAAAACTTTAACGAGCGTTAATTTGAAGTTAATGGACTTAAAAAAGAAGGATTTCTCAAAAATGTCTATTTTCGCTCCTACGACGGCCTGAAAGCGAACCTTAAACCGCTACCCTTACTATGAGACATAACACTTACTTGCCCAGCTTATGGGCTGCCGTTGTATACCTTGTTTTTCTTACGACTTTGCATGCCCAGCAAGTGCCGCTCAATGATTGTTCCAATCTTGGATTTGAAAAAGGCACACTTGAAGGATGGAGAGGGGAGTATGGCTTGGTTAGGGATCCTACTTTTGGGACTCGCCCCAAGGAAGAAGAAGTCAAATCCGGATTTGCTTTTCAACGGCATACCATCGTGCGGAAGGACATGGGAAAAGATTTTCTGGTGCGCATTGAAGACCTGGCGATGGTCTCTATTGGCAATTTTGCTGTCCGATTGGGCAATTCCAGGAACGGTCGAGAGTTTGAACGCCTGATTACTTCCTTTCGGGTCACCCAAGAGAATTCTCTGTTTTTGTACAAATTTGCCGTGGTACTGGAAGATCCTGACCACAAACCCAAGCAGCAACCACGTTTCACGGTAGAGGTGCTTAACCAGCGCAATGTGCGTACCCCCTGCGGGCTATACGAAGTAGCTGCAGCAGAAAACATCCCTGGTTTCAAAAATCAGGGGGTTTTGCGCGTGCGCAACTGGACGGCTGCGGCCATCGATCTCCGGGAATACATCGGGCAGGTGATTACATTGCGCTTTACCGTCAATGATTGTACTGAAGGGCTACACTTTGGCTATGCTTACCTCGATGGCGAATGTCTGAGTGCAAAAATTTACCCTTCTTATTTTTGCCCCGGACTGGATACGACCATCACCTTGAGCGCCCCGGATGGATTTTCGGCCTACCGCTGGAGTACAGGACAAACTACCCGCAGCATCACACTCAACAAACCCGCAGCAGGTACCAAAATCTTCTTAACGGTGAAGCCCTTCAATAGCCTGGCGGAAGATTGTCAATTTACTTTCGAATTTGAAATCCCTGAGCGCTTGACCCGTGAATTGCTGGCAGAAGACTCCGTCAAATTTTGCGGCAATAGCCCTCAATTGGTAACGCCTATTGACGATAATTTTGAAAAATTCACCTGGCGTTTTGGCAAAAATGGCCCGATCGTATCCAACGAAAAGCAAGTAAACCTTACCCAATCGGGTACGTATTTTTTGGAAGCCCGGGATCGTTCCTGCGTTTTCCTGGATTCTGTGCAATCGCGTACCTTTCCTGAACCCCGCTTGAGCGCTCAAATCGATCCTCCAAAATGCGATGGAACAGCTACTGGAAAAATTACTCTGCAAGGCAACCAAAATTTAAAATACGCCTGGAGTACTGGAGATTCGACGGCAGTGTTGAGTCAGCTTCTGGGCGGTAAATACTTTGTAACCGTTACGGAGCCGAATCTGGGTTGCAGTTTTGAACGCAATTTTGACGTGCCATCTCCCCCTCCCTTTCAGGCTGCGGCACAAATCCTGACTAAACCTTGTGGCGACAGCCAAAAAGGCCGGGCTCAAATCAACATTCAAGGCGGTACTGCCCCTTATACCGTGCGTTGGAGTAATGGCGATACCAGCAGATTGATTCAGCCGGATCGAGCTGGAATGTACAAAGTCAGCATCACCGATGCGCAGGGCTGCCGTCGTTTGGATAGCTTGGAGGTACAGAAAATGGAAGTGGCAACCGCTACTGTACCCAGCAAATGCTACGGTGAGAAAAACGGGTTGATTGCAGTACAAGCCAGTGGCGGTGCGCCCAATTACCGATTTCAACTGAATCAACAACCCATTGTTAAGGATTCAATTTTCCGCAATCTTCCGGCTGGAAAGTATTCAATTAGCATCGAGGATCAAAGTGGCTGTAAAATCACCCGCGAGGTCGAATTGGCTGAACCCACACAATTTCAGATCAGTTTGCCCAAGGATACGACCGTGGATTTGGGTGCCCCTTTGGTGTTGGCTCCCCAGAGCAATTACCGGATTGCGACCTTCCGCTGGAAAGGCTCTTACCCTGAAATTTGCGCGGCATGCCCTCAATTGGATTTACCTCGGGTAATGGGCAATGGTACGGTTCAATTGGTAGCTCTGGATCAAAACGGCTGCCTGGCTGCTGCGGAAATGCGGATTTTGGTGCAAAAAAACTACAAGGTTTTTATCCCCAACGCTTTCAGTCCCAATGGGGATCAGCACAACGACTTCTTTGAGATCTACCCCGGTACCAGCACATCCAAAGTGAAATCCTTACAGATTTATTCTCGTTGGGGAGAAATCTTTTATGATTACAATGGGGATCAGAGCCAGGACATTCCGCGCTGGGACGGACGCTTCCGAGGTAGAATCATGATGGACGAAGTGGTGGTGTACAAAGTCGTAATCGAGTTCATCGATGGTGAAACGAAAATGTTTGCGGGAAGCGTGACGATTGTGAAATAGGGGAGGGGGTGCACACAATTTTCGGATGCACAGTAGAAATGTATGCAACCTAAAACCTAAAAAAACAAGAGGCATCAAGGGTTACCTCAATGCCTCCTGTAAGTTGCAGAATTACTATGCAAATTTAGATTCCAAGCCCATGTTTTTTACCAAAAGGTAGTAAAAAATAGCCCGGAATTTGTTGCGGTTGCTAGACCCCATCTGCTCGCAAACGTTTTGCATGGCCACATCCAATTCTGGTCCGTCTTCCAATCCCAATTTTCCAATCAGGAAATTTTTCTTTACGCGATCCAATTCTGTCTGATCGGAGCAAGAAACTTTTGAAGAGTCATCGTTGTAGATAGATGGCCCCAAAGACTTGGTAATTGCTGTTAACAGGGTTTCGTCAACACCTTCGATGTCGCGGGTTGTTCCCAGTTGTTCCTTGTACTTGACAAGCAAGTCATCAAATTGGCTCATTGAAATTGTATTTTTGGATTCTAAATAAGGGCAGTAAAATAGAGATTTTCCTGAAATAGGGATAATTTTTTACCTTGTTTCCCAAATAAATTTAAACAAACAACAAAATCTGTTCCGATGAAATTTCTTTTGCTTTTCCTTTTTCTGGTAGTTGGATTTATTGGGGGCTACGCACAAGCCACTTCCAAGAAGTTAAAACAAGGTACGGTGGTACATACCGTGTATTTCTGGTTGAAAAATCATGGAAACCAACAGGATTTGGATTCCCTGTACAATGGTGTAAAAACCCTCGTGAGCATCAAAGAAATCCAGACTGCTTACGTTGGCACACCAGCGGATACCAAAGAACGCCCGGTAATTGATGGATCATACGATTTGTCGCTCACCTTTGTATTCAAGAGCTCAAAAGATCAGGATGCTTATCAAATTCATCCTACGCACCTGAAATTTGTAGAAGGCCACAATCACCTGTGGGAACGGGTAATTGTGTACGACGCGAAGGGGCGATAAAAAAATAAGTGTTTCATTTTGCCAAAGGATTAGATGAGTAAACGGTTCATTTCAAGTTTCTTATCTAATCCTTTGGCTCCAAGAAAATGAAACACTTATTTTTGCCCCACTACTAAGTTGAAGTAAATTTTATAGAGAGATGAAGCAGGAATTTGCTCCCCCGTCATCTCTCACCCGTCATCCCTCACCTTCAAAATAAACCCCACTTTAAACACATTCTCGATGGAAATCCGGGGGTCGTTGCGCAGCATTTTGCGCAAGCGAGAGATGAATACGTCGAAGCTGCGGCCCAGGAAATAATCCTTTTGGCCATAGATGCGTTCCACGGCGTCATCGCGGCGCAGGATGTTGTTTTGGTGCAGGCAGAGCAGGCGCAGTACCTCGTTCTCTTTTTCAGTAATGCGTTCGATTTGATTTTGGTACACCAATTCTTGTTTGGTGTAATCGAAGTGATAATCGCCGATGCAGAATTGAGCGGGAACTTCCTGGGCAGCTTGATTACGGCGCAGAATTACCGCTATTTTGCAGAGTAACTCTTCTTCATCAAAAGGTTTGGTGATGTAGTCTTCTGCACCCAGGGCATAGCCTTTGAGGCGGTCTTCCTTGAGTACCCTGGCGGTGAGAAAAAGGAAAGGGATGTATGCATTTTCCAAATGGATCAGTTTGGCCACCTGAAAACCATCCGTATCGCCCAGCATTACATCCAGGATGCACAAATCGAAGGGACTTTTTTTGAATTGTTCCAAGCCGGTTTGGCCATTGCGCGCCAGCTTGATGGAATAACCTTCTGATTCGAGTAATTCCATGAGCAAATACCCCAGACTGAGGTCATCTTCTACGATCAATATGTTGCCCTTGCTGCTCATTTGGATCTATTTAACGGGAAAACTAAGCGAAAAGCAAGTTCCAGCTTGTTGTGCACTGGCCACTGTGATTGCTCCTTGATGCAACTCCACAATTTTTTTGACATAGGCCAATCCGAGTCCAAAGCCTTTGAAACGCTTGGCCGTAGCTGCTTCGCCCCGGTTGAATGCGGTGAAAATACTGGACAATTCCTTTTCATTGATGCCCAATCCATTGTCGCGGATAGATACCAGAATTTGCTCATTTTTACCTTCCTCCAATACAATCTGAATATTCGGAATTTGGTCGCAATACTTGAGGGCATTTTCGATGAGGTTGCGAAAGGCGTTGCGCAAATGCAGGGCATCGCCAGAGATGCTGGGCAAGGTGCCGAGAACCTTGAGCTCTACCACGGCCTCTTTTTCCCGAATCGAGGGACTAAGGTCTTCGATTACTTCCTGGATCAGGGTTTCCAATTGCAGGTTTTGGCGCTGCAAGGGATTTTTGTTGTATTCCAGGCTCGCCATTTGCAAAAAGCGCTCTACTTGATGGATCAGTTCATTGCTTTCCTTGCTGATGATCTGTAGCACCTGATCGTCTTTCAATTCCGGTTTTTTTCGCCCCAATAAACCAGCAGCAAGTTTGATATTGGTCAGTGGCGTTTTGAACTCGTGCGCCATGTGGTTGAAAAAATCGAGATTCTGATCTGCCAATTTTTTTTGTTTCAACAGGTAATAACTGGCAATGAAGAAAATCAAAAAAATGGCCATCAAAATCAAGGCAGAACTGCCAATCATGACATTCATGCGCTGCAAAATGTAACTCTGTTTGGTGGGGAATTTGAGCTCCAGCCGTCGCGTGTCTTCCGAAACCAGGGGATCCAGTGCGCAAGAATAGTCCGAAAATTGTGTAATCGGGTTTGATTGGGGGGTGATAACATTTACAGCATACGGCAATTGGATGCCATAAAAAGCCAGCGATTTGTCCAGATTTTTCCGCAATTGGGCATCGGCGAGGATCATCGTTTCGGAAACTATATCGGCGCAGCAGGCGCCATTGCTCTGGGCGCAGGTCATGCCCACGGTACTTTTTTGGGGTTCTTGCGCGGTGGTCGTTACTGCATTACACAGCGCCATGTCGACGCGGTGCTCAAACTGTTCGTCCAACAATTGGCGCGAATAGTTCATCCAGCGCACCTGAATGGCGATCAAACCCAGTAAAGCCAGACACGATGCCGCAATCACTATCTTTATTCGATTCGTTTTCATAAGGATACAACAATAAAACTTTCACAAAAGAACAGCAAAATCCGTTGCAAAATGTTATTTTAACAGCCGGTTAACAAGTGAATAACAGCCGCAACACACCTTTCACCTCTGACGGCAACTACCTTTGTAGCGTTGTATAAGTACAATACCGGCAACCCAGCGGATCTGGGTGAATGTATTTAACCATATCATCTCATGCGTTTCACATTTCTCGTTTTTTTCGGCCTGCTATTTTTGGGTCTGAACAACATCAATGCTCAATCTTGCTGCCAGAAAGCCAGCACTGCTGCTGCCAACGTTTCTGAAAAGAAATGCTCCATGGACAAGTCAACTGCCAGTACTGCAGCTACATCTAAAGTATCGACCAGCAATGCACAAGTGGCTAGCGGTGTAGCTACTTTTGTAAGCGGAGGTGTTGTCAAGTCCAGCCTGAAGTCTTGTGATCCAGGTATTTGCCCTCCAGCCAACTGCGACCTGAGCAAGTGCGATCCAAGCAACTGCGATCCAAGCAAGTGCCCAAAGACTACTGCTGCCAAGGCCAGCACTACTAAAGTTGTAGCCAAGACGAATAAGTCAACTGCTGCGCTGTAAGCGGGTCTAAGTTTTGGGGTTTTAGGTTTTAGGTTTGTCTGAAAGCGAAAAATTGTACTTTTGCCGCAAAAGAACCTAAAACTTAAAACCCTAAAACTTAACAAAAATGCTGCCTGAACAACACGCCATCCGCGAGAGCAATTTTCAATTGCCGGGACAAACTGCTTTTTACCGGGGCAAAGTACGCGATGTATATACCCTGGGCGACCAGCTCCTAATGGTTGCATCGGATCGAATTTCGGCTTTCGATTACGTCCTGCCTCGCCCCATTCCTTACAAAGGGCAAGTGTTGAACCAGATTGCAGCGCATTTTTTGAAAGCTACCGCAGACATCGTTCCCAATTGGCTCCTTGCTACTCCTGATCCCAACGTGGCGATCGGTCATGCTTGCGAACCTTTTCGGGTGGAAATGGTGATCCGGGGTTATTTGGTTGGGCATTCTGCCCGGGTGTACGCCAGTGGTGTACGCAACCTATGTGGCATCGCCTTACCCGAAGGCATGCAGGAAAACGACGCTTTTCCAGAACCCATCATCACTCCTGCCACCAAAGCTGAAGAAGGCCACGATGAAGACATCAGCCGGGAAGACATCATCTCTAAAGGAATCGTGAGTGAAGCGGATTATGTGCAATTGGAAGCGTTTACCCGTGCATTGTTTCAGCGCGGTACAGAAATGGCCGCCAAGCAAGGCTTGATTTTGGTAGACACCAAGTACGAATTTGGTAAAAAAGACGGTCAGATCTACGTCATCGATGAAATCCACACACCCGATAGCTCCCGCTATTTTTACCTGGCAGGCTACGCCGAACGCCAGGCCAACGGCGAACGCCAAAAACAACTCTCCAAAGAATTTGTACGCGAATGGCTGATTGAAAATGGTTTTCAGGGCAAAGACGGCCAAACCATCCCCGCCATGCCAGATGACTTTGTATGGGAAATTTCCAATCGCTACATCGAATTGTACGAACACATTACCGGATCAGCTTTTGTGAAAGCTGATACAAGTCATATTCTGGAACGGATTGAGCGGAATGTGTTGGATTGGATGGGGCGGTAGGGATTAGACCCAGAGCAAACGCATTAAATATCAAAAAAAATTGCAATTGGTCAACAGGTCGTTGACCAATTGCAACTGACCGAAATTTTGCCAGATGAACTAAAGTTCAGCTTGCCCAGCATTGAAGAAATTGAACTCAAAAAATCAACCTAAATGTCAACAACCGCTGGTAGGAATTACGGTGCAGAATATTCGGTAAAAAAAAAAGTAGCACCACCTTCTGGTGATGCTACCCTTAAAACAATCAAAAATCAAAAAGCAGATTAGTAGCCAGGATTCTGGCCGAAAGTGCTTGGGTTATTCATGATGTCGATTTCCTGCTGAGGAATCCCGTAGATCAAACGGAAAGGCTGGATGGTGATTTTCTTGTTGGCAGCGATTTCGGCGATGGCCGTACCTCTGCGCACCAGGTCAAACCAACGGTCGCACTCAAAAGGCAACTCCAGTCTTCTCTGCTTATAGATTTCAGCGCGGAAGCTTTCCTGCGTAGGCAGGTCGGTGCCAGTCAGTTCCTTGATGCCCGCACGTTTGCGTACAGCATTCAGGTGAGCGAAAGCGGTACCCGCAGCAGTGCTGGCGTTGTAACCAATTTCATTCAGGGCTTCTGCCTGGATCAGCAGTACATCCGCAAAACGCAAGATCGGGAAATCGTTGCCAGCAGCGTTGTTTACTGGTTGGTCCAAAAATTTGCGGGGCATGATGTTGCCGTTGCCGGTTGGCCTTACAGCGTCAACCAAAGTTTTGCGTTGGTCACCTGCTTCAGTATAGGCTTTCTGGATGGTGGTATCCACCCCGATCACCTGGGTGTTGGCATACCAGAAGCCGTGATCCTGGCCTGCAATGCCTTTGGCAAAACGTACGGCAAACAGGATTTCAGCGTGGTACTTCACCGTAGCGCTGAACACATCTTCTACCTTTGGCAACAAAGAGAACACTTTGGAGTTGATCACCTCGTCCAATATGGTCTTGGCATCGTTGTATTTCTTTTGGTACAAATACACTTTGCCCAACAAGCCTTTGGCTGCTCCTTGCGTTACCCGGCCCAAATCAGCAGCAGGGTAAGTTGCAGGTAGGTTGGCAGCAGCAAACTTCAAGTCCGCTTCAATTTGTGCATATACTGCCGAAACAGCGTCCCGCTTCAAATCTCTGGCACTTACCGGATCGACGGTTTTGGTAACGAGTGGCACTGCACCCCAAAGACGAACCAGGTTGAAGTAGTTCAACGCACGAATGAAAGAAGCTTCACCTTTGATGCGGTTTTTCAGGGTATTGTCCATGATGATAGGATCAATGGATTCCAATACCGTATTGCAACGGAAAATGCTGCTGTAAATTGCAATCCAACTGTTGTAAAGGTTGGTGTTGCCCGGGTTGTCAGAAAAACGGTTGATCTGGAAGTTTTGACCCGCACCAGAAGATGGATCTTGGTCAGAGAAGTTGTCTCCACGGTTTTCCATCAACACTTGAAAAGTACTACCGTACTGACCGCCTACGGCCAATGACTTGTAGCAACCATTTACCGCAGTTACGGCATCTCCAGAGGTTTTAAAAAAGTTGGCTGGAGAAATGGTGGATTTGGGTGCCAAATCCAGAAAACTCTCTTGGCAAGATGTGCCTACCAAAAGCAGTATGCACAGCGTAAACAATATATTTTTCATTTTCATTTTATTTTGAATCAAGAAATAGAATGCACAACGAAAGTTTAGAAGCTGAAGTTCACACCAAACGTGTATGTACGCGCCAATGGGTAAGAACCATAGTCTTCACCAGTTGTCAGCGAATTATCTGGACGGTCACTGATCTCAGGGTTGAAGTACGGATACTTGCTCCAAGTGATCGGGTTCAACACAGCAACATAAATTCTCGCGCTGGCAATTTTTGCTTTGGCCAACACTTCGCTGTTGAAGGTATAACCCAAAGCCAGGTTCCGTACGCGTACATAAGAACCATCTTCGATGTGCCAGCTGGAAGTGATCCCGTTGCCACCGGTAGCCAAACGGTTGGCCCGGTTGACTAAGCCAGTGCCTGGGTCACTTGGTGATTTGTAGTAGCCTAATACTTCGCTGGTGTTGTTGAAGTTACCTTCTACGTTGGCAAAGTAACGGTTGAGCAGTGCCATCACCTTGAAGCCTTGGCTGCCCTGGATGGCGATGTTCAGGTCAAAGTTCTTGTAACGGAAAGTGTTGGTAAAACCGAAAGTGTACTTAGGCTGGAAGTTGCCCAGGATCTTGCGGTCGTTGGCGTCGATCTTCTTGTCGCCATTCAGGTCTTCAAATTTGAAGTCACCCACTTTGGTGGTGTTGCTCGTCTTCGCAGAGTTGTCCAAATCCGCCTGATCTTTGTAAATGCCGATCACATTGTATACAAAGTAAGAGGCAATGGTTTCACCAATCTGAGTGATGAAATAAGTGTTGCCTGTACCACCCGTTTGGATGATTGGTGCACCGGATGGACCCAACTTGGTTACCTTGTTTTTGTTGGTAGAGTAGTTGATGTTTCCATCAATGGAGAAATCAGTACCAAGGCGTTTGTTGTAGGCCAAAGTCACTTCCAAACCTTTGTTGTTCATCTCTCCAATGTTCTGGAGGTAAGTGCTGAATCCTGATCCTCCAGGTACTGGCAGGTTCAACAATAGTTTGCTGGTGTTGGAGTTGTAATAATCCACAGTCAGGTTCAAAGCTGACTTGAACAAGCTGATGTCTACACCGAAATCGGTACTTGCCGTGTTTTCCCAAGACAAGTTGTCGTTGGCTGGAGAAGTGATGGAGATACCGTTGTTCAAGATAGAGTTGCCAAATACGTAGTTGCTGTTGTTGTTGCTCAATTGGGCGCGAGAGCCGTAGTTTGGAATCTGGAAGTTACCCGTCAGACCGTAGCTGGCGCGGATTTTAAACGCATTGATGATGCCATCGTTGCCAAAGAAATTTTCTTTAGCAATGTCCCATGCACCAGAAACAGAAGGGAACAAGGCCCATTTGTTGTTTTCACCAAAGCGAGAAGAACCGTCACGACGTGCAGATACAGACAAGAAGTATTTGCCTGCGTAGTTGTATTGCGCTCTGCCCAGGATAGACAACAGGCTCCATTGCTGCAAAGTAGAGCTACCAGAAGAAATTTGACCAGCGTTCAAAGTCGATACAGCATCAGTAGGGAAGTTGATCGAAGTCAAAGTGTTGCGATCCTGGTTTTCTTTTTGAGCAGAATAACCTGCCAAAAGATCCAATTTGTGGCTTCCAAATGCTTTAGAGTAAGTCAAGGTGTTTTCAACCAACCAATTGGCAAACTGATCGGTGTTGGAGAAACCCGTAGATACAGATGGCCCTACCGCACCTTGCGTAGGCAAGTTGGATGGACGGTAGTAATCGCGACGGAAAGTGTTGATGTCGGTCGCAACAGCCAAACGGTACTTCAAACCGTCGATGATTTCGTATTCACCATAAGTGTTGGCCAACAAACGGAAGTTCTTGATTTGATCCTTGGTCAGATTGGCTACTGCAACCGGGTTCAACTGGTTGGTTTGTCCGTAACCCCATACGTTTACAGAATCCGCAAAAGAACCATCAGGATTGTAAACCGGGAAAATCGGCGCATATCCCAGTGAGTTGGCGATTACACCAGAGACCGGTGCAAACCATGGCCCTTCAGAGTTTACTACCCGATTGGTAGAAAAAGAAGGGCTCATGTTGACGCCAAAACGGAATTTGTTCAACTTGGCATCTACCCGGAAACGGGTGTTGTAACGGGTCAGGTTGTTGTTGATCACAATACCATCCTGGTTCAGGTAGCTACCAGAAAACAGGAAAGTGATGTTGTCGGTACCGCCGCTGAAGCTCAAGGTGTGGCTTTGCATGGGCGCCTGGCGGAAAATTTCGTTTTGCCAATCGGTATTGGTTAAGCCTTGTTGGCCAGCCAGGTAAGGTGCAATTTGATGAGGAACACGCAAAGCCGGGTTGACTGGGCGAATGCTGTTTGGATCGGTGGGTTTACCCGTTGGTACGGCATCAAAGTAGGCGTTGTTGTGGCCATCGTATACCACTTGAGCATATTCGTAGGCATCCAGTACGTCTACGTGCTTGTTTACTTCTTGCATGCCGTAGCTGCCGTCGTAATTGATTCTGAGTTGGCCAGATTTTCCTTTTTTGGTGGTAATCAAAACCACACCACCTGAACCTCTGGAACCATAAATGGCAGCAGAAGCCGCATCCTTCAGTACGTCGATAGACTCGATGTCACTTGGGTTCAAAGAAGCCAATGGGTTGAAAGGCTGCTCGTAGCCGTTTACACCGCCAGAAGCACTGCGGGTATCGTTGGTTACCGGAATACCGTCGATTACAAACAATGGGTTGTTGCCTGCGCTGATCGAACTCACCCCACGGATGCGGATAGAGACGTTGCCACCAGGAGCACCGCTGGTTTGGATCACCTGTACACCGGCCATCTTACCGACCAACGCCTGGTCGAAAGAAGTTACCGCTTGTTCTTTGATGTCTTTGGCTTGAACAGAAGCTACTGAACCCGTCAGGTCGCGCTTTGCTCTGGTACCGTAACCGGTAACTACCAGTGTACTCAGGTTGGTAGAAGTTGACTTCAAGCTAATGTTCAGTTTGTTGCTGCTTTGAGTAGCAACAAAATCCTTGATGATTTGCTCTTCATAACCTACGTAAGAGATGATCAAGGTAACTGGCGCTCCCACTGCAACGGTAAGGCTAAAGTTGCCATCGATGTCGGTAACGGTACCTTGGTCGGTACCTTTTACCTTGATGGAAGCACCGATCAGAGGTTCACCAGAATCAGCCGTTACTTTTCCTTTGATTTCACCATCTACCATTACAGTTGTGGTAGCAGAAAAAGGGCTGCGCGCAAAAATTGGGTTGCTTAGGCTTAAGCCCAAAACAGAGAGCATTGCAAAGCTCCACAGGGCAATTGCCTGTGCAGTAAAGCTTCGACGCTCATTGAGTGCAAGTTTCATAAAGGTTGGTTTATTTAAAAATCTTAAAGATGAATTGTGCTCTTTGGCATGTCAACCGCAAATTTAGAAGGGATCAAAGGCAGGACTTCTTTTGAAGTGAATAAGAAATTGTAAGGCTTCCATTAAGGTTTAGGTCTGAATTCGGCCAATAGTAACCAATCCTCGTTAATTAAAATTTACATCCATTTACCCATTGCAACATTGTAAATGCGAAAAATGCTAACAGCTAAACCTTTGTACATCGCAGTATGCAAACGCTGGAATCCCCGTGACGCCGTAACGTTAAGATTGCATTAAGTCTGCTGAAAAAATGAACTTTTTGAAGCGGAAACTTTATCCGTTTATTTCTCTAAATTTTAACCTGAAAGCGACGTTGGATTAATACTGATGATTTATTCTTGCTGCTTGTTTACCTTTAATACGGTTCAACCTCAAGATAACTGCGCCATGAAAATTTCTTTTTCCCTTTGTTTGATCTGGTTCGTTTGTGTTTCAGGAACTGCCCAAACGGTGACCGAGCTTTTTCGCTTCAAGTCTCGACACGCTACCCAGGCGGTGGCGGTAGATAGCCTCCATTTTTACACCATTTCCAATTCGCAGATTGTGAAATACCGCAAAGCCACCAAAGACAGTGTCGCTACCTGGAAAGGCCCGCTCAAACACCTCAACAGTGGGGTAGTGCTCAACGGCAAGTTGTATTGCACCAACTCCTCCTATCCTGAAAAACCCATGGCCAGCTCGGTCGAAATTTTTGATACCAAAACCCTGCAACACATCGGCAGCCAAAGCTTTGGCATCTACGAGGGTTCTTGCACCTGGGTAGACTGGTACCAGGGGCACTGGTATGCCTATTTTTCGCAGTACGAAAACGAAGGCGGCGAGCCAGGCAGAGGCGTACAATACAGCTCCCTGGTGCAATTTGATTCCGAATGGCGGCGCACCGCAGGCTGGATGATTCCCCAGGCGTTGGTAGAGCGCATCCGCCCCATGAATTTATCGGGAGGGACTTTTCGCGAAGATGGCCTGTTGTATTGCAGCCCGCACCACGATTTGGAACTGTACATCTTGCGCATTCCCACCATCAGCTACGAGTTAGAATGGGTCAAAACGATTCCGGTGCCATTCCAGGGGCAAGGTTTTGCGATTGATCGCTATCAGAAAAATGTGTTGTATGGCATGCACCGGGGCACGAGGGAGGTGATTGCGATCCGATTGGAGTAAAAAAGCATTTCCAGTCTTTTCAATAATCTTATTTGATATTTGATTTAAACTTTTATCTCGCTGTGCAACTGCTTAATGTTGCGCTGGATCGGCCTTTTTTGTCGTTGTTCGAAAGCATCCATGTGTTCGATTTCATCCAGGAGTTCGGCCAGTTTGTTTTTTGACTCATCAGGTCGTTGGTTGTCTAGCAAAAACTTGGCGTATTCAAAGCGGTGCGGAAAATTCGAAAACTGAGCGTCCATGTCTTTGAAGTTGTTTTCCGCTTCTGTGCCACGACCCAGAAAATACAAAGACCAGGAAAAGGCGACCCTTTCATCCGAGTTGCGGAAGACTTTTTCATCTTTGAGTTGCTGGCCGTATTGTACAGCTGCGGCGTAATCTTTGACCAAATAACTGGCCTTAACCAGCTTTCTAATCAAATCAGTATCAGAGGAGAACAAGCCATTCAAACAAGATTTGTATAAATCGAGCGCTTCTTGAATGCGGTTGTTACTCATGTAAGCGTCCGCCAGTCTCACCTTGTTTTTAACCGTAGGTGCATATTTGATCTCTTTCTCTAGTTTGCTGGTCTTATAATTGCTGTCTATCGCGGCCTTCATCCCTTCCTGGACATCGCCAACATTGATCCGCGTGCCAAAATTGTCGTACAAATAAATCAGGCATCCAATCAAGGGAATGAATACGATCAGCCAAAGCCAGCGCTGGAGGTTGTTTTGGCGGTAGGCGTGGTACAAACAGAAAGCTTGTAGCAGCAAAATGGGGGTGTAATATCCGTACATAACTCAGGTTGGTTTTTCTGATAGCAAATTAACGCATAATAAATTAGGTTCAAAAATTTTGTGTAGAACAATCCTTCAACAGGAGAGCACAGGACAGCGTTCCCAAAGTCAATGATTTAATTTGTAAAGCTTATATTTGAGGAATAAGTCAACAACAATTTGATATTTTCAACCTGCAAGTCCATGATCGCACCAGACCAAATTCTATCCCACAATCAGGCACAAGCACCTGAACACCATACACGTTTGCAATACACCGAAGGCGTATTGGAGCGCAAGGGCTTCAACCCTGCCCAGATTATTGCCCAAATCCGCGCTTTCCAAATTGCCATCCCCAGTTGGGCGCTGGGCTCGGGCGGTACCCGCTTTGGGCGCTTCAGCATCGGGGGCGAACCCAGCAACCTGGAAGAAAAAATCGAGGACGTAGGCCTGATCCACCAGCTCAATCGCTCGGCCAATTCGATTTCCCTGCACATTCCCTGGGATATCCCCAAGGATGTGCCTGCACTCAAACAATTGCTCCACCACCACGGCTTGACTATCGATTCGGTCAACTCCAATACCTTTCAAGATCAAAAAGACCAGGTACACAGTTACAAGTTTGGCTCGCTTTGCCATACGGAAGCAGCAGTGCGCCAGCAAGCCATTACACACAACATCCAGTGTGTGGAATACGGCAAGCAACTCGATTCCAAAACCCTCACCGTTTGGTTGGCGGATGGATCCAACTTTCCCGGGCAGCACCATTTTCGCCAGGCATATCAACGTACGGCGGAGTCTTTGACCGCCATCTATCAGGCGATGCCTGAAGATTGGACGATGCTCATTGAATACAAGCCTTACGAACCCAATTTTTACTCCATGATCATCCCGGATTGGGGTACCTCTTATTCTTTCTGCCAATCGATTGGCAAAAACGCCCAGGTACTGGTCGATCTGGGTCACCACCTGCCCAATACCAACATCGAGCAAATTGTAAGCAGGCTGATGCACTTTGGCCGTTTGGGCGGCTTTCACTTCAACGGATCCATGTACGGCGACGACGACCTCACCACGGGCAGCATCAAGCCCTACCAACTGTTTCTGATCTTCCATGAACTGGTCGATGGCATGAGCGACCCTGAGGTAAAGAACCCGAACATTGCCTGGATGATCGATGCCAGCCACAATACCAAAGACCCGATCGAAGACTTGCTGCAATCGGTCAACGGGATTTTGTCTGCTTACACCCGGGCGCTTTTGGTAGACCGCGTTGCGCTCAGTCAGGCACAGGAAGACAACGACGTGGTAAAAGCCGAAGAAATTTTGCGCGATGCCTTCCTGACCGATGTGCGCCCGCTGGTAGCCGAGGCCATGCGCCTGGCTGGCGGTGCCATTGACCCCATTGCGCTGTTCCGTTCTGCCCAGGTTCGGGCAGGTTTGATTGAAAAAAGAGGTAAATTCAGTACTGCTACTGGCTTATGAAAACAGTTGCTTTTGCAATTTTTGATGTTGGGAAAACCAATAAAAAACTGCTGCTTTTTGATGAGGCATTCCAACCCATCGAAGAGTACAGCCAGGCCATTGCAGAAACGCAAGACGCCGATGGTTTCCCTTGTGATGACCTGCTGCAAATCAACTCCTGGTTGCTCAATCATTGGGAAAATTTGCGCACGCGCTCCGATATTGTGCTCAAAGGGGTGAATTTCAGCGGCTACGGCGCCAGCTTTGTCCACCTGGATGCAGCAGGCCAGGCCATCCCTCCTTTGTACAACTACCTCAAAAAATTTCCAGCAGAATTGCAGGATGCTTTTTTTGCCGATGTTGCTGCTCATGATGGCCAAACTCCGGCCGAATTTGCCACCGTTACCAGTTCACCTTCGATGGGCATGCTCAATTCGGGCTTGCAACTCTTTTGGTTGGCCAATCAACAACCTGACGCATTTGCAGCGGTCAAAACTTCCCTGCATTTGCCTCAATACCTCTCTTACCTGATTTCGGGTGAAAAATTCAGTGACTTTACCTCCCTTGGGTGCCATACCGCTTTGTGGGATTTTCAGGCGGGCAATTACCATCCCTGGGTGAAACGCTGGGGGGTAGAAGAAAAAATGGCCCCCATCACCAAAGATCCAATTGCGACCGTAATCGACGGAATGATGGTGGGGGTGGGCTTGCACGATAGCTCTTCCGCCTTGCTGCCTTACCTGCTTCAGGAAAAAGAACCGTTTCTGCTCTTGTCTACCGGAACCTGGTGCATCAACCTGAATCCCTTCTTCGATGCCCCTTTGAGCGAGGAGGCATTGCGGCGGGATTGTTTGGTCTACCTCACTACTCGGGGAAATAGGGTCAAAGCTTCCCGGGTGTTTTTTGGCCGCGAGCACGATCACCAGGTAGACCGCATCGCCAAACACTACGGGGTAAGTGTTGATTTTTACAAAAAACTCAGCGGGAAAGAAGCGGTCGCTATTCATCCAGGATTTGTTCCGGCGTGTATGCAAGGCACGGGGCCAGTGCCAGGAATGCAAAACGCCAACTGGGATTTCAGCGCCTGTCCCGACGCAACCAGTGCCTATTACAGCCTGATACACGGGTTGATGGATTTGTTGCATCAATCCATTCAACTGGTGGACAACGGGGTAGCCAAGTTTTTTGTTGATGGTGGTTTTGCACAAAATCCTATCTTCATGCAACTGTTGGCGGAATATTTTCCCAACAAAATCATCGAGGCATTGGAGTTCCACCAGGCTACCGCTTTGGGCGCATTGATGCATTTGAAAAATGGACAAGCAGATGGGCAATCTATGCCTTTGTTTATTTAGCAGAGCCGAGTTCACCGAGGCTCTACCATAAACCTACAATCAGATGAACGCATTTTTAGGAGTATTTTTTCACGCCCTGGGCGGGTTCGCTTCGGGTAGCTTTTACCTGCCTTTTCGCAGAGTAAAAGGTTGGTCATGGGAAAGCGCCTGGATCGTGGGCGGCTTTGCCTCCTGGATCATTGTACCTTTGATCATGGGGGCACTCACCGTCAAGGGATTATTCCCCAGCATTGCCTCCAGCGCTCCTTCGGTATTGTTCTGGACGTACTTTTTTGGCGTTTTATGGGGCATTGGTGGTCTTACCTTTGGGCTCACCATGCGCTACCTGGGGATTTCCTTGGGTATGGCGGTAGCCTTGGGTTTCTGTTCTGCCTTTGGTACCTTGATTCCCCCTCTTTGGGAGGGTACGTTTAACGAATTGCTCACTACTCGTGCTGGAAATTTTGCCCTGGCCGGGGTTGCCCTTTGTCTGATTGGCATCACTGTATGTGGTAGAGCAGGCATCATGAAGGAAAAGGAGCTGGATGAGGCTGCCCAAAAAGCTGCGGTAGCAGAATTCAGCTTGCGCAAAGGTTTGATCATTGCCACCATTTCGGGTATTTTGAGTGCTTGTTTTGCCTTCGCCCTCTCCGCCGGTCGTCCCATCGCTGAAAAAGCCATTGAGCTGGGTACGAATCCATTGTGGCAAAACAATGCCATTTATCCAGTGCTGCTCCTGGGCGGTTTTACCACCAACTTCATCTGGTGCATGATCCTCAATTTCCGCAATAAGTCATTTGGCGATTACACCAATGCCAAATCTCCCTTGTTGAACAATTACTCCTGGGCAATCCTGGCGGGGACTACCTGGTATTTCCAGTTTTTCTTTTACGGCATGGGCGACAATTACCTACCGCTCTCGATGCGCTTTTCGGGTTGGACCATGCACATGGCCTTCATCATCACCTTCAGCACCTTGTGGGGATTGTTGTTGCACGAATGGAAGGGATCGAGCAAAAGAACTTTCCGGGTGGTCTATTTGGGGCTTTT
This sequence comes from Haliscomenobacter sp., assembly GCF_040403615.1. Classification (NCBI taxonomy): domain Bacteria; kingdom Pseudomonadati; phylum Bacteroidota; class Saprospiria; order Saprospirales; family Haliscomenobacteraceae; genus Haliscomenobacter; species Haliscomenobacter sp. Next base: position 76,561 of record NZ_JBBAKG010000006.1, read on the forward strand.
CCTAATTGTTTTTTCAACGGTACTGATCGGCATGGGCAGTCAGCTTTGATTTATGAACTCAGATTACACAGTAGCAGCGAAGCTGCCTGCGGAATGTGAGTTATTTAATCGCGGGCAAACGCCAGCCATACCGAACCGACAGCTGGCGAATGCTGAACACGACCACAATGGTGATCGACATTTTCCAGCGGAAATCGAGCTGAATGGTACCCAGCAAAACATACAACAAGCCCCCCAATAAACACACGGTAGCGTACAGTTCCGTTTCGCGCCGAAAAACCTGGGGTACTTCGTTGCACAACAAGTCGCGAAGTACCCCGCCAAAGGTTGCCGATACCGCGCCCATGACCACCGCAATGGCGGGATCAAGCCCCAGTGCCAGGGTTTTTTCCAGTCCTAAAACGGTAAACAAACCAATCCCCAAACTGTCAAACCACAAAAACGTACGCGGGAAACGCAGGATCGTTTTGCGGAAAAAATAAACCACCGGAATGGCCGCAAGGATCGCGAAAAGGAAATTGGTGTCGCGCATCCAACTAACGGGTAGCCGCCCAATGAGTAAATCGCGGATGGTGCCACCACCTACTGCCGTAGCCCAGCCAATGACCGCGCCGCCAAAAAGGTCAAACTTCTTTTCGGCAGCGCTGGCCATGCCACTGATGGCAAAAACGAAGGTTCCGAGTAGCTCAAACACATAAATGAAATCCATAACCCTATTGTTTGTTTTCGAATGGCAAAACTAATTCAAGTACCGCAGAAAAATTAACTTCCCGATTTTGGGTTTTGAATAGGAAGTCGAACGGTTCATTTCAAGTGAGCTTCCTATTCAAAACCCTCTAAAAAAATCGGGAAGTAATTTTTTGCGTCATATTTAAGCACAACCAAACCAAATTCAGTCATGAGATCGCTCTACATCCTCCTTCTTTTTCTTGGGCTTAACCTGTCAGGCAATGGCCAGGTCACGGTAAACAACCTTACTTGTGAACACCTGGTCAATCCCATGCCGCTGGATGCCAGCAAACCCCGACTCAGTTGGAAATTGAACAGCCCCCAGCGCAATGTGCTGCAAACGGCCTACCAAATCCGGGTGGCTTCCGCAGCAGACTTTGGCAAAAAAAGCCTGGTTTGGGATTCCGGCAAGCAGAATTCCGCCCAATCGATTTTGGTAGAATACATGGGCCCAGCCCTGCAAAGCAGCAAGCGTTATTACTGGCAGGTCAAAGTTTGGGACAACCAAAACCACGAAGCCGCCTGGAGCGAAACCGCCTGGTGGGAAATGGGCTTGCTCAAACCCGAAGACTGGAAAGCTTCCTGGATTGAACCAGAATTGACCGTCAATACCAAATCGATGCCCCCGCCTCCGCTGACGCGTAAGGAGTTTAGCCTGAGCAAAAAAATCCAGTCAGCCCGCCTCTACGCCACCAGTCATGGCCTCAATTTCATGGTCATCAATGGAAAAAAAGTGAGTGAAGACCTGTTTACACCCGGATGGACAGCTTATCAGGATCACTTGCAATACTTCGTGTACGATGTGGCCAACCTGCTCAATCCGGGTGCCAACGCCATTGGGGCTGTACTCGGCGACGGCTGGTATCGGGGCTATCTCGCTTGGGAAGACAACCGCAATGTGTATGGAGAAAAATTGGGCTTGCTGGCGCAATTGGTTGTCACCTTCACCGATGGTTCTCAACAGATCATTGGTACCGATGCTTCCTGGAAAGGCCAAAACAACAGTGCCATTCGCATGGCCGATCTGTACAATGGGGAAACCTACGATGCCCGCATGGAAATCCCCAATTGGTCCAAACCTGGTTTTGACGACAAAAGCTGGTGGGCGGTAAACGTAGCCAATTTTCCTAAAAACAACCTCATTGCACCTCAAGGGCCACCCGTGCGTCGCATTCAGGAACTCAAGTCGCAAAAAATCATTACCACGCCGCAGGGGGACAAAGTCATCGATTTTGGGCAAAACATTACGGGATGGATCCGTTTCAAAGTCACCGGCTCTGCCGGAACGACTGTGAACATCCAACACGCCGAAGTACTGGACAAAAAAGGCAATTTTTATACCACCAACCTGCGCCACGCGAAGTGTGAATTGAATTACACCCTCAAGGGCGTTGGAGAAGAAACCTTTGAACCCCATTTTACTTTCATGGGCTTTCGCTACATCAAAATCTCCAATTATCCGGGCAATTTGAGCGCCGACAGCTTCACCGCCGTGGTGATCCACAGCGACATGAAGAAAACAGGCGAATTTACTTGTTCCAATCCTTTGCTCAACCAATTGCAAAGCAACATCAACTGGGGCCAAAAAGGCAATTTCCTGGATGTGCCCACCGACTGCCCCCAACGCGACGAGCGCTTGGGCTGGACAGGTGATGCACAGGCCTTTTCGCGTACCGCTGCCTACAATTACCAGGTGGCTGGTTTTTTCAACAAATGGCTCAATGACCTGATTGCCGATCAAGGCGAAAACGGTGGTGTACCCCACGTTATCCCCGATGTGTTGCAACGCAAAGAGAAGAAGAATCTCCCTGGTTCTTCGGGTTGGGGCGACGTGTGTACCATCGCACCCTGGAACATGTACCTCGTTTATGGGGATCAGCGCCTGTTGGAGCGGCAATACAACTCTATGGAAAAATGGGTAGGCTGGATCACTTCCATTGCCCCCGATGGACTTTGGAAGGGCAGTTTCCACTTTGGCGACTGGCTGTTTTACCAGGCACAAATCAGCAGCGCGATGGAGAAAAGCGGCTACACCGATCCCGATTACATTGCCACCGCTTTTTATGCCAACTCGGTCGACATCCTGCGCAAAACGGCTCAAGTATTGGGCAAAAAAGCCGATGAAGCCAAGTATGCCGCTCTTTTTGCAAAAATCAAAGCTGCATTTAACCACGAATACGTGGCCGCTTCGGGACGTACCATTTCTGATTCGCAGACCTCTTATGTATTGGGACTTAAGTTCAACTTGTTTGAAGAAAATGTACGCGCTGCGGCCACCGCACAGTTGGTCAAAGACATCAAATCGCGCGGAAATCACTTGTCTACGGGTTTTCTGGGTACTCCATATCTTTGTCATGTACTCTCAGAAAATGGGCATACCAATGTGGCCTACGACCTCTTGTTTCAGGAAACTTACCCCTCCTGGTTGTACCCGGTCAAAATGGGCGCAACCACGATTTGGGAGCGTTGGGACGGTATCAAGTCGGACAGCACTTTCCAGGATGCCGGCATGAACTCCTTCAACCACTATGCCTACGGCGCCATCGGCGATTGGATGTACAGGGTTACGGCTGGCCTGGAAATTGGAAAGGTGGCCTACAAGCACATCCTGATTCAGCCACAACCTACGCCAAAATTGAATTACGCCAAAGCCACTTTCCAAAGCAGTTATGGCGAAATTATTTCTGGTTGGGAGCGGCAAGGAGATAAGATCAAACTGACCATAAAAATTCCAGCGAACACCACGGCGACGGTGCGGTTACCGACTCAAAATGCCAGTAGCATTCGCGAAGGGGGAAATCCGGTATCCAATGCGAAAACAACCGCAAAAGGGGTTGAAATGGAAGTGGGGTCTGGAGAGTATGTGTTTGAGTTTTAGAATTGTTGGTACCTGCGGTGCTTCAATACGACATGGAGCGCGGCTTCAGCAATGGTGTACACAGTGAAAGCTGTTCAACCAAACAAGAAAAGCCCTGCTTCTCAACGAAGCAGGGCCCAAAATATAAAGCTATGAAAACTAAACGTGTTGATGGGAGGATTACTCCGCCTCTTTGCCACCTTTCAGGTGATCCTGGTAAGCTTCCAGTTCTTCCCACTGTGCAGCATCAGCCATTGCAGCTTGTTTGCTCCAGGTAGCAGGATCGTGGATGCGGAAACGAGGACCAGCCTCGTCCAAAATCGCTTCTAAGGTTTCGTTGGATGCAGCAGCCAATTGCGCCCAGGTAGTGATACCCGCAGCGTGCATCAGCTCTTCGATTTTAGGACCAATGCCTTCAACCAATTTCAAATCATCCTGTTTTACCTTTTTGCCGCTAGGCAAAGTAATGGAAACTGATTTGGTCGTTTTTGCAGGCTTTTCGGCTACTTCAGTAACTACATCCACCACTTCTTCCACTACTACTAGCGTTTCTGCTACTTGTGCAGGTGTTGCAGCAACAGCGTTTTCCAATGGAATAATGCTTACGAAAGTACGATCTTTTTTAGATCTGGAGAAAACAACCGTACCTGCAATTTGGGCATGCAATGTAAAATCTTTGCCCAGGTATACATTGTCACCTGGGTGAAACTTGGTTCCACGTTGGCGAATTAGGATATTTCCTGCCTTAGCATACTGGCCTCCGAACAATTTCACGCCTAGGCGTTTACTGTTACTGTCCCGGCCGTTATCGGAACTACCGACGCCTTTCTTATGTGCCATGACTTTTTACTTTTTTGTTGGTTTAACCAGCGATGCTGTCAATTTTGATTTTGGTGAAAGACTGACGGTGACCGTTTTTAACCCGGTATCCCTTGCGTCTTTTCTTTTTAAATACGACCACTTTATCACCTTTCTGGTGGCCTAATACTGTTGCACTGACCTTGGCATCGCCAACGAAAGGCTTGCCAATCTGCACTGCGCCGTTGTTCTCAATCAGTTGAACCTGATCAAAAGATACTCCGTCGCCTGCACTTGCGTCTAGCTGGTGGACGAAGAGCTCCTGCCCTTCCTCAACTTTGAATTGTTGACCAGCTATCGTTACGATTGCAAACATGATGAACGAATTTTAATTGCTTTTTGAAGAAATTGGCTGCAAAGATAAGTGATTGTGTCATATTGCAAAACGTTCGTTTAAATTTAGTTGAAAAGAAATGGGGAAATTTATGCCCCCGCGGATCAGATGAAACCAAAATTAATCGAGGTGCCCATTTTTTTCAATTTTTTCAAGGTTCATGTAACCTTTTTTTCAAAAATCCGTAAATACCCATTGAAAACGTTTTTGATCAAAAACCAGTAGTTCACTAATGACCCAAATACTGATTGTAGACGATGAGGCTAGCATCCGCAGGGCCTTACGCGAAATCCTTGAGTTTGAAAAGTTCAAGGTGAGCGAAGCGGTGGACGGCATGGATTGTTTGGCCAAGCTCAAGGAGCAGTCCTTTGATGCGATACTGATGGACATCAAGATGCCCAATCTGGATGGTATGGAAACCCTGGAACGCCTGCAAGAAGTGGCGCCGGACACTCCCGTGATCATGATCTCGGGGCATGCCACCATCGATACTGCGGTAGAAGCCGTAAAACGTGGCGCTTTCGACTTCATCAGCAAGCCACCAGATCTCAACCGCTTGTTAATTACCTTGCGCAATGCCCTGGACAAATCCAGCCTGGTTGTTGAAACCAAAACGTTGCGCCGCAAAGTAGCGGGTCGGCAAGTACAGGAAATCATCGGAAATTCTTCCCGAATTCAATTCATCAAAGATACCATTGAGCGCGTAGCGCCCACTGAAGCCAGAGTTTTGGTAACTGGGCCCAATGGTACCGGTAAAGAACTGGTGGCCCGTTGGATGCACGAACTCAGCAGTCGCGCTGCTGCACCCATTATCGAAGTGAATTGCGCGGCGATTCCTTCGGAGTTGATTGAAAGTGAATTGTTTGGTCACGAGAAAGGCTCCTTTACTTCGGCGCACAAACAAAAACTTGGCAAATTTGAACAGGCCAATGGTGGCACGCTGTTCCTGGATGAAATTGGCGACATGAGCCTTTCTGCGCAAGCCAAAGTATTGCGTGCACTACAAGAAAACCGCATCACCAGGGTAGGAGGGGAGAAGGAAATCCTCGTCAACGTGCGGGTAGTTGCCGCTACAAATAAAGATTTGCGGAGAGAAATCGCAGTGGGCAATTTCAGAGAAGACCTTTACCACCGCTTGGCGGTTATCATCATCGACGTACCAGCCCTCAATGATCGGCGCGAAGACATTCCACTGTTGGTAGAACATTTTTTGAACATGGTTTGCACAGAATATGGCATGCCCGTCAAAGGCATCAGCGATGAAGCAATTACCCATTTACAAGCATTGAACTGGACGGGTAACATCCGGGAATTGCGCAACGTGGTAGAGCGCCTGGTCATCCTGGGTGGACATACGATTAGTGAAGAGGATGTGCAGCGGTATGTGGCACCTTTGAGTGCGCCGGCGTTGGCAACTGCATGATAGCCCTTAAATAAAGGTATTCTGGGTATGAATGTGCTTTTGACCAAGCTCATTCAATAAAGGATACACTTGTTTGAATTTTTCAAAAACTTCCGCGTACACCTGGGAATTATTGCGATTCGGGGAAAAGACTTGCTCTTCTCCATCGGGCTCTTTGTGCTTTATTCCCAACGCTTTGAATCCAATCAGCACTGCTCCCCAGGCCGAACCCTCCACTGTTTGAGAAAGCGCAACTGGCATTTGAAATACATCGGCTACAATTTGGAGCCACAAATCACTTTTGGCAAAACCGCCACTGACCCGAATCTCAATATTATTGCGTTCGGCTGTGGAAGGAAGCAACACCTCCGCAATATGCCGCAGCCCCAAAACAATGCCTTCCAGCGTAGCACGTACAAAATGGGCTTGCTGATGGTTGATTGTAATCCCGAGAATGGCTCCTTTGGCGGAAGCATCCCAGATGGGAGCACGTTCGCCTAACAGATAGGGAACAAACAACAAGCCCTCCGAACCTGCCGCAATGCTGCTGGCTTGTACAAACAAATCTTCAAAAGAAGCGTTGGTACGCAACACACTTTCCTTTAGCCATTGCAGCACTACTGCTCCATTGTTAATAGCCCCCAGGCTCAAGTATTGGTCTTCGACCAAATGATAGCACTGCGTCCGCATAAGTGGATCAACCGTAGGATGGTTGACAGGCAACCGAACGGCTCCGCTGGTGCCAATTGTAAGCGCCAGTTTATCTGCCGCCATCGCCCCGGTTCCAAGGCTAGCCAAGGGGCCATCACCTGCTCCGATTACATAATTTTGCTGATCTTCAATGCCGGATGTGTGGTACAACGGGGATACAACTTCAGAAAGTTGATCTGCCCGAATGCCTAGGTAATCGAGAATTTCTGATTCCCATTGAAGCGTGGACAAATTCATGAGCCCTGTACCAGAAGCCATCGAAGAATCAACCTGGTAACGTCCGGTGAGGTGGTGCCAGATGTATTCTTTGGCACTGATGAATTTGTACGTACGCTTAAATATGGCTTGCTCTTTTTCCTTGAACCAGAGTAATTTGGTCAATGGACTAAAGGAATGGATAGGAATGCCTGTCTTTTGATAAATTGCCAATCCTCGGGGCGACTGCCTTAAACATTCCGCTTGTGCATTTGCCCGATTGTCGGCCCAAAGAATGCAATCGGTTAGCGGTTGACCAGCTTCGTCTACCAAAATCAGGCTATGCATGGCCGAACTAAAGGAGAAAAACGCTGGTTGAAACTGCTGGGAAACATCGTGTATACAATCCAGGACCGCTTGCAACAACTCCGCTGGTTTTTGAATGCTCCAATTTGGATGTGGATGGTGCATTTCATATTCCCGGCTCACCTGAAACAATTGTTGCCCTTCAGGAGAAAAAACTACCGCCTTGGTTGCCGTAGTCCCGATGTCTATGCCAACGTAATTAGGGATCATTTTTTGGTGTTACCGCTTCTCCAAAGTTTGATGAGCAAAAATTAGCCATTTGGAGAAATGCGCGGCAAAGTTATCAGAGTTGAGAAAAGAAGAGGCTATTCTGGTTGAAAAAATCAACTTTTCCTGAATAGCCTCCCTTGCAGAGTTTTTTTGTTTGTTTATTTATCCCACCATACTTTGGTGTCCAAGTCATCGGCGCCTTGGCGTGCAATGGCTTGATCTACATTGGTTTTGTTGACTGAAATTTCCGAGTTGGGGTACGTCAACCGATTGATGAAATTGCCTTTGATGGCTTTTCCAGGAAACGGATTTGGTGAAAGTTTTGGAAATCCACTTCTGCGGAAATTGGCAAATGCCTCTGGCCCATTCAGGAAGGAAGCAATCCAGTACTGGGTATTGATTTGCTCCAGTGCCTTGCTGGGGTCGAATGCATTGGCCGCCAAATAGGTATCAATATCAGCCGTAGCTATGGCAGACTTTGCATCATACAGCGCCATTTGTTCCATGTGCAAGCGAATTCCTCTTTGGAAAACCTGGGCTATCGTACCCGTAGCCCAACCCCGCTGAATGGCTTCCGCGAGGAGAAGCTGGGTTTGGGCAGCCGTTACCAAAAACATAGGAGCCGTATTTTTAACTACCCGGGTACGGTCAGCTTGGGTGTAATCGTAAAAACTGGCCAAACCGTCTTTAGCCGCCTGCACAGTGATGGTGCTGTTGTCGAAACCAAAGGGCATCCCAATCTGAGAAGCCGCATCGGTTTTGGCCCTGGCCGCAGTTTGCTCTGGGCCAGATTTGGCGCCTACATAGCGAACTGCAATGGCACTCAAACGAGGATCCGCGGTACTTTTCAACTGATTGACAAAAGGCGCAGCCAGGTAAAAGTTATTGGCTTCTGTAGAGTTGAGCATTTGCCCAATGCCATTGACGTAGTTGGCGTCGTGCCGGATCACGCAATTGTCTGCATTCGCATCCAATAAAGGGCCTTGAACCGCTTTTTGAACTGTTGCTTGAGCAAGAGCAGGATCCACCTTGGTCAGGCGCATCCCTGCGCGGAGCAACAACGAATTGCCCAGTTTTTTCCATTGGGTAATGTTGCCACCATACAATACATCGGCAGATTCAACGGTTTTGGCAGCATCCAGTGCAGCGGTAGCCTCCGTCAATTCTTTGATGATTGCAGCATAAACTGCTTGCTGGGCATCGTATTTGGGCAACAAAACCTGGGCAATGTAGCCTTTACCTGCTTCTGTATAAGGTACGTCGCCATAGGAATCGGTAACCACAATGAAGGCATTGGCTTGCCAAATCCGAGCCATGTTGTACAAATTACTGCGGGTAGGCTGATCCTTGGTGGCATTGATGACATCTGCGGTGAACCGGATGACGCCTCGGTAGTAACGCTGCCAGTTTTGTTGGGTACCATCGCGGTTGTCCTGATTGAAATTGGCGCCAGTGAGTACCCCTGAGTTGGGGGATACCATTTGCTGCACGATCCCAATTTCGTTTTGAACAGTACCTGATACAAACGAGGCTGCAATGACCGCATTATTGAGTGAAAAAACCGGGTTAATGCTGGTAGCAGCCGTTTGGTTGATGTTCAGGTCATCAAAACCTTTGTCACAGGCCACAACGGTCAGTAGTGCCAAGGATAGGAGAATATATTGAAAACTCTTTTTCATGTTCAGATCTTTTAGAATTTAACATTGAGGTTGAAACCCAAACTTCTGGTGGTGGGCAATCCTGTAGATTCCATCCCAACCAGGTTGTCAGAGCTGTAGCCAAATGATTCTGGATCAATGTTGTCCACCCATTTTTTGAGCAAGAGGACGTTGTTGGCAACAAAACTCAATTTGAGCGATTTAACTGGGAAATTTGGTCCAAGGTGCTTGGTGAAATCATAGCTTGCGGTGATCTGCCGCAATTTCCAGAAGCCACCGTTGTATACCACTGGTTCAATCAACGCAAGTGATCTTACCACTGACCAATAATCCTGCACATTGGCTTTGACGGTATTCGTCTCTCCTTTTTCATTGACGCCAACGCCTACCACACCTCCATCACGACCAACCAATGTCGCTTTGTGCAAACCATGGCGATACGCGTTGAAGTTGGTACCTGACAGCATCATGTTCCCCAATTTGAAATCGATCAAAAACGAAACGCTCAGGTTTTTGTAGGTAAATGCGTTATTGAAACCACCTACCCACTTTGGCAGTGCAGAGCCGTAAGAAATCAAATCAGCCGTTCTCAATGGAATGCCATTGGCGCCAAAAACCTGTTGGCCCTGCGCATCCCTTCTGTATCCAAAACCATAGATTTGGCCCATTTCCTGACCTACTACCTGGCGCAATTCACCGTTGAACACGTGTGTACCAACTGTAATTCTTTCGCCAGCTTTATCCGTCAACAAGCTCAATACTTTGGTGATGTTGTAAGAACCGTTGAAACTTAAATCCCAACGGAACTTGCTGGTTCTGATAGGTACCAAACTAAGCAGTACTTCTACACCATTGTTGCGGCTTTTTCCGCTGTTGATCAGGGTATTGGTGAAGCCGGAAGCGTCTGAAACCTGTGCGGATACGATCTGGTCATTGGTGATTTTTTGATATACCGCCGCATCCAAAGAAACGCGGTTGTCAAACATTTTCAACTCCAGACCAATTTCTGCTTCGGTTGCTCTCATTGGGCGCAAACCTGCATTGGGCAAGGTATTGCCTTGAGAACCCCCAACTGGCTGTGCTGCACCCGAAGGGTTGGGGTACAAGTTGGCGTTGATGCCATAAAAAAGGTTGTTGGCATAAGGGGATACGTCGGTATCGCTTCCCACTTCCGCATAAGCTGCTCTAAGTTTGCCAAATTTCAACCATTTTGGCAGGGTGCCAAAAGACTCAGAAAAGACATAACTACCTGATACAGAAGGATAAGAAATGCTCCGATTCTCAGCAGAAAGGGTAGAGAACCAATCGTTGCGGGCAGTAACGTTGAGGTACAAAAAGCTTTTGTAAGAGAATTCTGCCGAGCCATATACAGAGTTTACAGCCCGTTCGGACAAGCCATAGATGGGATCTTTCACCCGGCCATTCATTACGGTGTATAAATCACGAACGACAAAATCGGTCACCTGAACGGAGTTGAGATCTGAGCGGCGGTACATCTGGTTGCCACCTACGTTGAAGTCCAGACCAAAATTGCCAAATTTACGGCTTCCAGAAATCAATACATCCATATTGGTTTCGCGGAATCTGCGAGATTCCTGGGTGTAAACCCCATTGACAAAACCCGCTGGAGCATTGGCCAAAGAAGCCTGGCCGGTTGGGAAGTTGTTGTAATCCTGATCCCGTGACCAGTAATCTTGACCAACCCGACCTTGTACAAATAACCAGGGGGTGAGGTTGTACTTCACCGAGATGTTACCAAAAAGACGATCTCGGGTAATGTTCTGAAACTGTTCAGCCAAGGTGAAGTATGGGTTCGTGCGGTTACGGAAGCGAGAGTAAACAAATTCGTTTCCAGCTGCATCGTATTTTTTCTGATCCAGCAGATCGAAGGGCATGGAATTGGCCATGTTGTAAATAGCCGTAGGGATCGAGTTGTCCTGGTTGGCGATGTTGGGTGGATTCTGGTTGTACTCGTTGGAATAGTTGATGTTTCCAGAAAAACTCAATTTGCTCGACAAATCATAAGCGAAACCAAGATTGATGGTCTTGCGGTTGAATTTGTTGTTGGGAACGATCCCCTGGTTGTCCATATTGGCAAAGGAAAGGTTGAATCCTCCTTTTTCATTGGCAGCAGAGAGGGAGATGGTATTGGTCAGGTTGGATCCATTTTGGAAAAACTTCCGAATGCGATCGAATTGAGGCTCGTAAGGCACGGTAACGCCATCAAACAAAACCTGGGTCATGCCAGGCTGGAATTTTTCACCAAAAGACCATTGCCCTGAAGTGGGGTTTGGTGCAGTGGGGCGCGTTCCGTTTTCGCCTTGACCATATACGTATTGGTAATCGGTGAAATCCAACGGCGTCTCATTGGTATAATTGGAGTTGAAACTCACCCCAATACCCTTGCTTTTGCCCCGGGTTTTGGTGGTGATCATGATTACCCCATCTTTGGCGCGGGAGCCATAAAGGGCGGCAGCAGTTGCACCTTTCAGTACAGTAAGGCTTTCGATGTCATCCGGGTTGATACTGGAAAGTCCATCGCCCCCATCAGAAGTGTTTCCGCCACCACGTACGCCAATCGAGTTGTCGGCAGCTGCGTTTCCGGGGTTGGTACCAAAGTTGGTGTTGTCAATCGGGACGCCATTGACTACAATCAGCGGATTGTTTTGACCGGAAATGGAAGATTGACCTCTGATCCGAATTTTGGAAGTGCCACCAGGCCCTGTACCCAAACCGGAAATGTTTACCCCGGCAACTTTGCCTTGCAGGGTATTGATAAAGTTCGCAGATCGGTTTTCAGAAAGGGCATCACCGCTTACTGTGGTGGTCGCATAGCCCAATTTTTTTGATTCTTTGCGAATACCCAGTGCAGTTACCACCATCTCTTTCAATTCCATAATGGCTTCGACCATCGTAACGGAAATTTGCGTACGGTTGCCTACAAGTTCTGTAATGGTATTGAATCCGGTTGAGCTGAAGCTCAGTGAATCGGTAGGTTGCGCAGCGATGGCAAATTTTCCGTCAAGTTCCGAAACAACACCCCTTGTTGTCCCTTTTACCAGGATAAGTACTCCGGGGATACCCTGACCAGAATTGTCCAGTACTGTTCCAGATATTTGTTGTGCCATTACTAAGGTAGAGAAAAACAAAAATAAGCCGGTAAGTAATGCCCCTCTAGGAAAGCTGATCGCTAGCAGGTGCCCAATGAGTTGATTTTTTCCCATGATCCGATTGATTAGGTTTTTAGAGATTAGAAAAGACCATTACAAAGGTGGTGGTTTCAAAATTTTATAACTTCCAATAAAGCTTGGTGGCGAATTTTGTACTTTTTTTATAGTGCATTAACTTATTTTTGTTGGGTAGGACGTTTGATTGAACTCTTGCCGCACTGCCAATGAATCGATTGATACTTCAGCAGGGTACGACTGACCTTCTTCAGGATTTTCCACACATCACTGAATGGGCAAAATTGAAGGTTCAGCACGTACAGCTCAATTCTTTTGAGGTTTCAAGCAAAACAGGCATCAGGGTTGGCTTGATCTCCGAGGGAAAATACGATTGGAACATTAATGGACAAGGTTACACCCTTTATCCAGGTGATGTTTTTTTGGTGTTTCCCTGGCAGAAAATGGGAAGTCCTAAAGGCATTCTGGAGATTGGCGCATTGACCTGGATAGAATTGCAACTCAGCAACTTTGAAGCATCAGGGGCTTTGCAATTGGGAAACTGGAGCAATATCCCTGAGTCCGATCAACGGGTGATGGGAAAAATTATCACCATGAACCAAAACCCGATTTTAGCCAAATTCACCGTTGCTGCTGGTATTTTTCAAGAAATTGAACATGAATTGTTGCAGCAAGAAATGGGCTATCGCACCCGGATCAACCACTTACTGGATGAATTATTCATCAGTATGGTACGCCACCTGAGCAAAACAGAGAATTTTCGGAGAGATTTCCCTCAAATTTTCCTGAAATTGGAACAGACCCTCCGCGAAAACCTGAATCATGCCTGGACCGTAGAAGAAATGGCTGGCCTGGTTGGATTGGGCATCAGCGCTTTTACCGAAAAGGTCAAAGGGTTTACGGGTTTTTCCCCGCTACATTACCTGATCAATTTACGCATAGCAGAAGCAATCAAATTGTTGAGGCAAACCAACCGGAGTTTGACCGATATTGCTTTGAGCACGGGTTTCTATTCCTCACAGCATTTTTCGTCTACATTTAAAAAACTCACTGGTTATACGCCACGAGATTATCGAAAAACGCAATAAAGGACAACTAAAAAAAATTGCCTCAGTAATCCTAATTTTTGTGACCGAAACAATCAAAAAAAATGGAGTGTATTCTCACCGTCGACATCAATACCTCATCAGTCAGGATCCATGCATTTGACCTGACTGGACAAGTTTTGGGCATGCGCAAAGGTTCCTATCCTACTTTTCATCCTCAGGCAGACTACAGTGAGCAAGACCCGGAGCAAGTCTTCATAACGACGCTTTATGTTTTGAAAAATTTTCTCAACGAGGTCATTCACTCCCAAAAATACAAAGTCAAAGCGATTTGTTTTTGTGCAGCAATGCACAGTGTTTTGGCCTTAGATAAAAATGGCCGCCCCCTGGGAAACGCCATTATTTGGGCCGATAACCGAGGCATCAAGCAAGCCAAACAGTTGAAAAATAGCAAGGAATGTACCCAGATATACGAAGCATCAGGAACCCCGATCCACCCCATGTCGCCACTCATCAAAATCGCATGGATGAGTCAACAGGATCCAGAACGCTTTGCTCAGGCTTACAAATTCATTTCTTTGAAAGAATACGTACTCCTGCAATTGACCGGAGAATACCTGCTTGACCAAAGCATTGCTTCCTCCACGGGGATGTTTGATATTCACCAATTGAAATGGCATCCTGAAGCACTCAAATTTGCAGGGATTACCCCGGATCGGCTTTCTACTCCCGTTTCCATCTTTTTTGACGAAGTCGGTTTGAAAAAGGAATACAGCAAATCTTTGGGGCTTTCCAGTGCTACAAAATTGATCATCGGCTCCAGTGATGGCTGCTCTGCTACACTCGGGTCCGGCAATATTGCGGCAGAAAAAGCAACCGTAACACTTGCCTCTAGCGGAGCGGTCAGGGTAGCCAGCAAAGAAATTTTGGTGGACAAAAGCCAGCGTTTTTTCAACTATCTGCTTGCTGAAGACTACTATATTTCTGGTGGCCCAACCAACAACGTAGGGGTGGTATTCGATTGGTTTTCCCAGCAATTTGGTAGTTTTGATCCCCGGCAGGATATTGAGCAAGTCAAGGCTGAATTGTTGCGAGAAGCAATTCAGGTTTCTGCCGGAGCCAAAGGGTTATTGTTCTTACCTTATTTATTAGGCGAACGAGCACCCATCTGGAATGCCAATGCGAGGGGGGTATACTTCGGGTTGAACATCACCCATGGCCAAAAACATTTGCTGAGGGCTACCGTTGAAGGAATTTTGTTTGAGGTGTACAGCATTGGTAAATTACTGGCCGAGCACCGGAATTTCAGCAGCATTAGTCTAACCGGATCTTATGCCAGCGTACCTCTTTTTGCCCAGATCCTTACCGATATTTTTGGATTGCCCATTCATGCCAATACTGGCGTCGACAATGTAGCATTGGGTACCGCATTGATCGGACTTACGGGCATGAATTATTTCAAAAACCTGAACGAAACGTCCTCCAATCTTCCTGTTACGGAGACCTATCTTCCCAATAAACAAAACCATGAGCTCTACATGCGGTATTTCGAGATTTTTGAACGACTGAGTACCAAATTAGAACCAGACTTTGAATTGATTACTGCTTTACAATAAATCCTTGCTGGTAAACTAAAGCTGTACAAGTTGCGGTTATAAGTGCGAAGTGATTCTAATTTCTTTTTCTATTTTGCCAAAAAAATCAGCCAATGCGCCTTCGCAGCAGTATTATCGGCATTTCCTTGCTGTTTTTAACCTTGAATGCATCCGCACAAAGTGGAATGGCCGACAGCATTCAACGCATCCATTTGTGGCTTAGTAAACACCTCAGAACCAGTCCTGAAGGCAATGCCTGGCCCGTAGCTCCCGAAAGCAACAACGAGCGGATCAGCCTTGATTTGTACAGCGGTATTCCTGGAGTCATCCTGTTTTATCTGGAAGCTCACCATGCAACCAATCGCCCGGAATACCTAACCGCTGCAAAAGGAGGCGGAGATTTTTTATTGTCAAAAATACCTTCCCAATTGAATGAATACGATACCCAGGGAATAGCCGGGTTATTTTCGGGAATCAGTGGGGTAGGGTTTACCTTGCGGGAATTGTACAAAGTAAGCAAAGATGAGCGCTACAATGAAGGATTTCAGCGTTGCCTCAAATTGCTGACCAACGCTGCGGATTCACGTGGAGAAATCACCCATTGGGGCTTAATCAATGACATTATTTCAGGAAATGCGGGTATTGGTTTATTTTTATTGTATGCTTACCGGGAAACTAAAAATTTCACTTACCTGGAAATGGCAGCCAATACCTGCAACTGGCTGGTTGCCAGTGGACAACGAGTAAGTGTAGATCAGTGGAAATGGCGAATGGGGCCTGGAATTGAAAAAACCATGCCTAATTTCACCCATGGGACTGCGGGTATTGCTTATTTCGCAGCCGAGGTTTTTGCCATTTTAGAGGAAGGGCGTTACCTGCGTACTGCCTTAAATGGCGCCCGGTATTTGCAGACCCTCAAAAACCCGGAAGGCCTCATTCCGCACCACGAGGAAGGAGATGGCAAGGAACTGTTTTATTACGGGTATTGCCACGGCCCGGTAGGCACTGCAAGGCTGTATTACGTATTGTACAATTCTTATAAAAAAGACCGAAAAACCTGGGAAAAAGCCTGGAAAGCTTCCATAAATACCCTTTTGAAATCCCCTATTCCTCAGCAGAGGACTCCCGGGTTTTGGAACAATGTAGGCCAATGTTGTGGCAATGCAGGGGTAGCCGAATTTTTTCTGACCTTGTACCGCATGGAGGGAAAAAAGAAGTACAAAGATTACGCCTGGTTGCATACCCAGGATCTCTTAAATCGCGCCACCGCTGATGCCAATGGACTGCGTTGGATCCAGGCCGAAAACCGTTCCGAACCAGATAATCTCAGCGCCCAGACCGGATACATGCAAGGCGCAGCGGGGATTGGCATCCTATTTTGTCATTGGTTGGAATTGGAGCAAGGCAAAAAGCAATTGATTCATTTTCCTGATGAACCTTACCGGAATTACTAATAAAAAGATCCTTAAGCCGTACTCCTGCAAGTGAAAACTTCTTTTACAATTCAAGGCTATTTAGTGTCAATTCAAAGCAGTTTACAGCGGTTTCATTGCAATTTGTCAAAAATATTACCACTAACAGGCAACCTATCCAGCCTCAGAATCGTTCTTTATTCGATTTTGGGATTGTAAAAAAACCAAAATCTATTATTTTTTGTCTTTCAGACAATCCTGTTAACCCAAATATTTCATCACCTAAACTGTGAACTGTGGTAATGGCTAAAAAGAGCAAATGGACCGCCGAGGACCGCATCATCGAGTTGATTGCCTGGGAACTCAACATCCCGACCTCGCGCATCAACCCACACACTGATCTCGTAGACGACTTATACCTTGATTCGGTTGACAAAGATTTATTGATTGCCAAATTGGAATCTCAATTTGGTGTTTTCTTAAATCAGGAACAAGCCGCAAAAATTGATACTGTACGAGACGCCAGTTTTTTCTTGCAGCAAAATGCTGCCTAGAAAAGTTTTGGGTTTTCGGCTGCTTAACAGTGGGGTAAAATGAAACACTTTTTTTTACCGCCCCTTAGCAGCCGAAAACCCCAAACTTAAAACCTTCCTTCCGATTTCACCTATTTCAAGGGTGAATCAATTCTCTCAAAAATAAGCCAACAAAAAAAAGGGGTAAGCGGCCGCAGCCCCTACCCCAGTATGTAAATTCCCCCTTAGTATGTTTAACTACCTTTTTCTTATTTACCTTACAATTTGAAACACCTTGCGCTCGGGTTGTCCATCGGTCTGAAGTACAAACTCCAGGATGTAAATACCGTGCGTTATTGGTGGGAATTCAAACTGTTGGACTGATCCTGCGGCCAAAGCCTGGTAGGATTGACTACTCAGCAATTGTCCTCCCATGGTGCTCAACGTAACGGTTACGTCTCCGGTTTTTCCTTTATCCAGGCTAAAATTGACCTGATCGGCGTATTGCAATGGATTTGGGAAAACCTTCCAGATGCTTTTTTCTTCTACAATTTCTTTCACAGCGGTGGTTACTTCTCCATTTGGATTAGTTGTGAAGGCTTTATCTGCTGAAACAATTTGCCATTTTTGCTTGTCGTCTCCGATGTAGTTCTGCAAGGTAACTTCGCTGGATTTTGCAGCAAGTCCTCCTTCTATGTACAAACCACTCTTTTGGTTTTTGATGAAAAAACTACTGTCACTTGCCGCTTCCAACAACCAGTTTTGAGCATTGGTACCATTCACCCGGAATTGCCAGATTCTGGTACCAGGGGTAGAACCACCTCCGAAAGCGTCCAAAGCCAATTCACTCTGTTGGCCAGTAATCACCCATAAATTTTCAGGTGTCTTTTTGAAGATAAACTGCTGATGTGTTGCGGCACTGACTCTGGTACCCAGTTGGAGAAATGCTCCTGCACCAGTTGAGGCACCCGCAATTTCAAAAAATTTGCCAGTGGCTTTGTTGCGAAGAACAAGTGGTTTGTCTGTTTGAATACTCACATTTGGCGCTACTCCCGTACATTCTGTGGTACGGATATCGGTGACACGAGCGGTGTTTTTGCCGATCCATTGTTTGTGGGCAGCGTCCCAGTTTGCTTTATAACCTCCCTGGATGTTCCCTACTGCATTGCAAGCAAAAGCAGCGACGGAATTCATCAGTTCATCGTTGGTTACATTCACTGCTTTTCCAGCTATAGGGTAGCCTACCCAGGAGTTTTTCTTCAAGCAAGTAAGGTCTTTGCTGGCATCTTCTGCCAGTCTTCCAGCATATTGGTGGTCGATGTGGTCGCCAGTATTGAAAGTAAGATCTGCCTCGGGCATGTTGATGGTGGTGGTTTTGAAACCCGCAGATTCGGCTACGATGAGCCTGCGCACAGTTGCCACCAAATCTTCCCAGCCTTGATACGTCGTTGAGCTGTCGACAGCAATGACGGAAGGAACAGTTTTTTCCTTCAATCTTTTTAGCGACTGGTTTCCTGTTTTGGGATAACCGTCACCGCTGGCATTGCCATCCGGAAGTCTTAGAAAATAGTTGACGGTATTTTTATACTTGTAACAAGCAATTTTATGCGAGTTGGCATATACGAAAGTATTCAATTCACTTTTGTCCGCTTGAGTGAGGATGTCTGCAAGAAATTTGGCCGACAATTTGGAGCCATTTTCGCGTGCCTGAAAGTACGGAATGAAGGCCGAGCTCCCATTGCCTAACCCCGCATCTCCGGCGGTAAGGGTAATGAATACAGTTTTATTTTTCGAATTAAGTACATCAGGTTGGGCGCTTTTGGCCATAAACAGCTGCCAGTCATCTTGATGGGCAACAACGTAGAACGAAACGGATTCTAATTGCCCAAAAATAACTGAAGTAGGTACGATCAGCAGGATAATGGCCCACAAGATCTGCTTGAGGTACTGTTGGGTCTGAACTAAAGAAAACGAATTTAGTGGTTGGAACTTTTTCATGGTTGAGTAAAATTACAGGTTCACAGTTTAGAGGAAATACAAGAGGTTGTGGGTTAAACTTGTGTTTTTTGAATCGCAGCAAGGGGTGTACGGAAGAGAATCCATAGATCCAGCCATAGATTGTACCGCTTTGCATATTCGATGTCCAGTCTTTTGCGGCTATCCTCGGATACACCCGTTTTGCCACGTTCGGTCACTTGCCATAGTCCGGTGATGCCTGCGGGAGCCGAGAAGCGTTCCACCCATTCATCTTTCGTCAGTTTTTCGGCTTCGTACACAGGTAGAGGGCGATTACCAACCAGCGACATATCGCCAAACAGGACGTTGAAAAGCTGAGGCAGCTCATCAATACTGGTATTGCGGATGAATTTTCCAACCCTGGTAATACGTGGGTCGTTCTCGACCTTTAAAAAGGTATTGCGATTCTTTTGGGCTTGTTCTTGCATGTATTCGCCCTCACAAATAAAGCCATCGTCTTGCAGAAGCAGCGTCCCTCCATTGTATTGAGGATCGGTTGTCTCAGCTACTTGACTGGTTTGATTGTACTGATTCATGTGCTTGAGTTTGCTCAGCAATTGATCAGAATTGGGCCGCATGGAGCGGAATTTGTAAAAGTTAAAGACACGGTAGCCTTGTCCAACACGCTTGGCATTGTACGTAACGGGACCACGTGATTCCAGTTTGATCAGGATCGCAATGACGATGAACAAGGGCAACAACATCAAAATCAGGATGCTGGATGCCACAATATCCATGGTGCGCTTCCATAAAGGAATTTTGTAGGAAGGGCTGCCAATGAGAGAATTTAAAACTTGGGTCATGGCTGGAAATATTTAGAAAGTTTGGTATTGGAATTAGTTGATCACTTTTAGCTGTTGGGCGATGCGCAAACTCAGTTCACGTGGGTGAAAAGGCTTGATGACAAAATCTGCTGCACCAATTTCAAGGCATTTGATGCGTTCATCTACACTTTCTGAAGAAGAAAGGATCATGCAAGGAATGTCTGCAAATTCTTCACTGTTTTTGAGTTGCTGAAGCCATTCGCGTCCATTGATGCCAGGCAATTTTAAATCGGTGATGATGATGTCAGGGCGGAGACCTGCTTCCATTCTCAATTGTGCTTCTTCAGCGGTTTCTGCGGTATATACTCTGTATTCCGCGCTTAAAATGCGTCCCAAAAAAGAACGCATCATTTCATTGTCTTCTACTAAAAGAATGTTCGCTTCCATTTCAATTGGTTTATGCCACAAATTTAGGGTGAGAAAGAGGGGTGTGGATTGATTAATAGGGCAATCGGTCAAATGCGAAGGTTTTTGGTCAAAAACTGCCGATAAATGGTAGCTGAAGTTGCCGAGGGACAAAACCCGGTTGATTTACCAAAAAACGACAGAATTTACCAATTGCCGTTTGCTCTTCACCCCTGACCGAAGAATTCTGGAAGCAGTTCGGAGGGCATGTACATTTGCATTGTAAATCGAACACAATGAAAACTGTTATCCACCCTGTAGTAAAAACAACCACAAACGCACTGCGAGCCAGTATCAAGGAGATACTCCGCTGGATCAGCAGGCCACAAAGTGAAAGAAGATACATACCTGAATTAGATGGCTTACGATTTGTTGCCATTATGACGGTAGTTATTCAGCACCTCAGCGAAAGACTGTTCCGAATTCAACCACAGAGCATTCAACAAAGCTGGGAACATAACCCGCTGCATTATGCAGCATCAAGAGGTAGCATTAGTGTCTTGCTTTTTTTTGCCATCAGCGGGTTTATCTTGAGTTTACCATTTTGGAATCCTTCGAAACCGATAGCGTATAAAGGATACATTCGAGGCCGCCTTTTACGGATCGAACCGCCTTATTTGATCTGGATGTGTTTATGGGCACTGGTTTTGCTCTTGTCTGGGCGTTTTGCCGCAGGAGATTTAGGGCAGCATCTGTTGGCGAGTTTATTGTACAGTCATACCCTGGGATATGGAGAATTTTCGGTGATCAATCCAGTGGCTTGGTCTTTAGAAATAGAAATCCAGTTTTATTTATTGGCTCCATTGTTTGTGTACCTATTGCGGCGCTATTTTAAGCCGGAGCCTCGCTTTTGGATCATACCTACACTTATTTTGGCTTATACAGCAGTGATGCACGTAATGGGGTGGCAACATGGGTTGCTTAAATTTACATTGCTAGGGCAGTTACCTTATTTTTTCATGGGATTATGGATCGGGGATCAGTACCAACAAGGAAGGATCGCTGAAAAGCGGAGTCCTTGGGCCATGCTGATCCTACCTTTTTGGATCGTGATGATGTATACCTGGTCTGAAGAGTTTTTGAAAACCATCGTCTTTTTGGCAGCACTTGGTGGTTTTTTCACCTTGTCACTGCGGCCCTCCTTGTTTCGGAATTTATTGCGCAATCCTTGGGTGGCAGCCATCGGAGGCATGTGTTACACCATTTATCTGGTGCATTTGCCGCTACTTGAGGGCTTTAGCAAACTGACCCAAGGCTGGTTTGTACACCCCAATTACCTGGTTTCCATGCTGGTGCATGGTGTGATGTGGGTGCTTCCGGTGTTGATGTTTAGCATCGCAGGATACCTGTTCTTTGAAAAACCATTTATGAACCGCAATTGGCCCAGCATTTTCATGCAGTTTTTGAAATCCGGATTGAAACCGGTTAGCAGGGCCAATGCTAGTACGATTATTACAGTGTTAACTATAGGGGGAACTTTTTTTGTGGGTAGGGCAACCGCTCAGACTGACACCTTAACATGGCAAGGTCGGGTGGTTGCACCCCTACCCGTTTTGATCGAAAGAGCCACCCAAAATGCGATTATTTTAAAAGAAACAGACCGACAGATTGAAATTTATGCTGTCGATCGAGACATTACCAAAAAGCAATGGCTGCAACACTTTTCGATTTCTGGAGTTTCCGATGCAGGCAATGGCAACTATGTGAGTACCAACAATGACGGGTTTCGTGCCGTTAATTCCAGCTCAAACCGACAAACGGTTCAGTTTGCTGCTGGTGTCAATGTGCAAATTCCCTTGACAGCACTTACCAGCCGCAAGGATGAAATCAAAAAGCGGACGCTGATCATGGAAAAGGAGATGTTGCACAAGTCCGGACAAATTCAAACCATTAAGCAAGAAGTAATTGCAAGATACACTCAATTTAAAGAAGCACTGCGCTTGCTCGAATTGCAATCTGCTGCAAAAGAAGCCAGTACCTTGCAACTCACGGTGGCTGAAAAATACTTCAAAGAAGCCCAGATGAGTATTGATGAATATGGAAAAGCCATGGAACTACATTTCCAGGCGAGGATGGAGCTGGAACGGCGCAAGTCTTCGGTGGAAATGGCATATCACTTGCTAAATATTATTGTCGGAGAATCAATTAACTAATTCCCATGAGCTTATTGGATTTTTTAAGGATAATATACCGCAACGGGATCTGGATGGCCTTGTGCGCTGTCTCTCTGGGTGGTCTTACCTGGGCAAGTCTAAAGAACCAGGCGCCCCAGTATTCCTCCCATTCGGTAATCAATACTGGATTGGTTTCGGCCTATACCATTGAGTCCAATGAAGGCGGAACCATCGATTATGCGTTTACCAACAACGAACTACAAAACATCATCAACGTAGCCACTTCTTACCACACCATGGAGGAGTTGGGCTTGCGTTTGTTGGCACATGCGCTGCTAAAAGGCGATAGCGCTCAAATTCTGCTTCCAGAAAACCGCAAGGAACTGGAAGAAAACCTTGGGGCTAAAGTTGTAAAAAAATTGCGCGAATCGCCACTTGGAACCATGGCCGCCATTGTCAAAATGCGTGACCACGATCGGGAGAATGTCGTCTATAAATTGCTGTATTCGGATCATCCACTGTTTGGAATTGAACATTTGCAAAAAATAAAGGTGGAACGCCACGGCAACAGTGACATGTTGCACATCGCTTATACTACAATTGATCCAGGTATTTGTCAACTTTCTTTGCAAATGCTGGCGGAAATCATGATGTCAACCCAGCTTAGTTTGAAGAAAGGACAATCCGGAGATGTGTTGGATTTTTTTGAGGAAGCAACTCAGAAATCCGCCAGCGAATTGCGCACAGCGGAAAACGATTTGCTGCGTTTCAACGTGAGCAACCGCATTATTAACTACGGGGAACAAACCCGGTTTATTTCGGGTAAAAAAGAAGACATTGACGAATTGCTCTATAAAGAATTGATGAATCTGGCTTCGGCGGATTCAACCATGCAAAGACTTGAAATTCAATTGCGGGAACGAATTAACCTTCCTAAGTTGAACCGCTCCATCATGGATCAACGCAAAGCACTGGCGGATTTGAGTTCCAAAATCAGCACCATGGAAATTTTACCGGACAGTACCGCAGAATTTTCTGCCGCTGATTTGCGCAAGCTTAAGCGGCAGGCAGAAAAGATGCGTGGAGACATCCGGGAAACGGTAGATGAAACCTGGGTCAATTCCAATATGCCCGAAGGCCTGCCCGTACGCGATGTACTCACCCAATGGCTCAACAGCGTATTGAGAATGGAAGAATCAACTGCTCGCCTACAAGTCATCCACAAACGCCAGCAAGAATTCATCAAAATCTACGATATGTTTGCGCCCTGGGGGTCAACCATCCGACGCATGGAGCACCAGATCGATGTAAACGAAAGGGCTTACCTGGAAAACTTGCACAGTTACAACCAGGCCCGCTTGCACCAGATCAACATGATGATGAGTTCCAACCTCAAAATCATCGACAAACCCGTGTTTCCAAACAAGCCCGAGGCAGACAAAAAAATGATGTTTGTGATTATGGCGTTCATGGCGGGGATATTTTTACCATTGGGTTTGTTTATTGCTCTGCACTTGATGGATCAATCCCTCAACTCGGTACAACGCGCTGAAGAAAAAACCAATCTAAAATTGGCCTCTGCCATGCCCTTCGTGGATAAATTCAAGATGGGGCGTTTTTCCAGAATAAATTATGCTTCGATCAATCACCGTGCCATGGAGCAGTTGGTTTATGCCTTGCGCCTTGATGCGACCAACGTTCCATCTCCGGTGATTGGCTTTTTTTCTACCCGCAATGGTGAAGGCAAAACCTGGCTAATCGATCGATTGACCGCGTTTATGGAGAAAAAAGGCAGCCAGGTGATTCGGTTGAAACCCAGCGAATGGATTGCACGCAAAGCAGAGTTTGAGCAACGTTTGCTCCAAACGCCGAGTTGGGTCTTTATTGAATTCCCATCCTTGTTGGAACAATCTGATTTCATTGCCGTAATGGGCGATGTCCACTGCTCCCTTTTGGTTTCGTACGCCCGCAAAGTTTGGTCTAAAGCCGATGAACGAGCCCTGGTTCGCCTACATCAGGTGGCCAAAACGCCCTTGCACTTATTCTTGAATGCTCTGGCCATTGATCAAATGGAAGACGTGATCGGAGAAGTGCCAAAACGCAGAAACTTGCCACGCCGTTGGCTGAAACGTATGGTAACCCTGCAATATTCTTAAAATGTCTGGAATGCCAATCTTTATATATTTTTTGTAAAGTACCCAAGATGAACACTGAATTCAAGCAAAGTCCCATATTGTGCTTGGCTCTCCCCGCGTGGGAGGGCAATTACACCAAATCAACGGTTGAGCTGATGAGGGCTGTATCGGAAACGGTTCCGGTGTTGTACATCGATTACGCCTTTACCTGGAAAGATGTGGTGATGGCCTTTTTGGGTAAAAAACCTGGTTTGCCCATCAAAAAAGTGCTTGGACTCAGCAGCCGATTGCGTAAGCCAAGTGCCAGTCTAATGGTGTGGAGTTTACCGCCGCTGTTGCCGATTAATGGCCTGCCCAAAGGGGGGGTATTCGATGTCTTGCACCGCATCAATGAATGGATGGTGCACCACAGCCTCTTGAGGGCTGTGAAAGTCTGGGGGCAACATCATTTTGCGGCAATCAATGCTTGTCAGCCGCTTTACGCCAAAGCAATGCAATCGATTGGTGCAGCATGCCTGCTGTATTATTGCTATGACGAAATTGGCGCTGCCAATTGGACGGAGCGCCACGTTGCTCGCTTTGAAGCAGAAGCCCTGAAAATGGCCGATGGCCTCATTTGTTCAGGCAGCCATTTGCTGGCGCAAAAAAGGCAGCCCGATCAGCCTGGCGTTCAAATTCCCAACGGCGTAGATGCCATTTTTCTGAACGTAGAAAGAGCTGCGGCCACAACTGATCGCCCTGTGATCGGGTATGTGGGCAGTTTGGACGAACGCATCGATCTTGATCTGGTAGAAGAAGTGGTTAAGTCTATGCTTGAATGCGATTTCTCTTTCACTGGGAGGGTGCAAGATGAGGCCATCTCTAATAGATTGTCCAGATATTCCAATGTGCATTTTAATGCGCCAATCGCCTATCATGACTTGCCTGAGCGCATGCGACATTTCTCAGTGGGGATTATCCCTTTTCTCCGAAACGAGCTGACCAACGGCATCTATCCAATGAAAGTCAACGAATACCTCGCTCTCGGTTTGCCCGTGGTGAGTACCAGTTTTGGCGACATGCCACAACTGGCCTCCTGGGCCAATTTGGCCAACGACTCCCAATCTTTTGTAGCAGCACTCCGAGCCGTTATTTCGAGTGATAATGCTGAAAAAATGATACAACGCAAGGCTTTTGCCAGCAACCAAACCTGGCAGGCCAGAGCTCGGCAATTATTGGATTTTGTTGGGAACACATCAGAAAAAAACTAAAGAATATCCAAAAAACGATGCGATTTGCAGGATACCTTGCCTTTTAACCCAAAAACCTAAGAATTCAGCTAGAGGGTCTCATATCACTTAATTTTGGAACATCAAAACACTGTGATCAATGACTATAGCACAACACATATCGCTCTTAAAACAAAGACATACCCTGATCGGGGTAGGGATTTTTATAGTGTGTGCAGTATTTAGCGTCGTTTTTGCTAGTGGCAATCTGGTCAATAGTGCGGTGATTTTACTCTTGCCTTTTCTCTTGTTTTTTGCTGCCTGGTTGGTCATCGATCCCAAAATGGGGGTTTATTGGGCCTTGATTCTGGGTTTCTTGTCTTCCGGTCTATCCCGTTATTTGGCTGCCCCCTGGGGCTTAACCCTGGATGTGTTTCTGTTTTTAGGCATCATCGGTTGGTTTTCAAAGCAATATCGAACCAAAGATTATTCGGCAGTCAAAAATGATATCATGCTGCTGGCCACCATCTGGATGCTTTACCTTTTGCTTGAGCTGGTCAATCCAGAAGCCATCAGTCCGGTAGCCTGGTTTTATGCCATGCGCGGGATCGGATTTTACCAGCTCTTGTCATTTGTGCTGGTTTTCAGTTACTTTAGGAAAAGCGCGGATTTGGATCGGGTTTTTAATGCTATCATTTGGTTGTCCTTGCTTGGTACAGCCTGGGGGTTCAAGCAAATGCTGATCGGCATTGATGATGCAGAACACTACTGGTTGTATGTAGAAGAACACAGCAAAGAGCACATTTTGCACGGAAAGTTGCGGGTGTTTTCGTATTACAGCGACGCCGGTCAGTTTGGATCATCGCAAGCGATGGTCGCGCTGATGTGTGGCATTTTGGCCCTTGGCCCTTTTCCCATGACCAAACGCATTTGGTTTGGTATTGCAGCCTTGATTACCTTCATTGGTTTTGCCATTTCAGGCACAAGAGGCGCCCTGGTTGTACCTGCAGCAGGTGCGGTTATTTTTCTAATCGCCTCCAAAAACTTCAAAATACTGGCCATCGGTTTCATTGTAATCGGCCTGGCATTTTATACCCTCAAGTACACTTTCGCTTTTCAAAGCATAGAGCAGGTAAACCGCATGCGTACAGCAATGGATCCCAGTAATCCTTCTTTGCTGGTGCGCCTGAAAAATCAAAGAACCTTTGGTAAATATTTGAGCACACGACCCTTGGGAGGAGGCGTTGGTACTGCCGGATTCTGGGGGGCACGCTTCAGCCCCAATACACTGCTGGCGCAAACCGCTACCGATAGCTGGTACGTCAAAATCTGGGCCGAAACAGGTGTTGTGGGCGTTTCCTTACACCTTTTTGTACTGGGGTACATTATGGGCAAAGGCGCATCGGTGATATGGCGCTTAAAAAATCAAATTCTTCGCTATAAAGCCATGGCCATGTATGCCTCAATTGGTGGCGTATTGTTGTCGAGCTACGGCAATCAGGTCTTTGGGCAAATGCCTACGGGCATGGTAATGAACCTATTGATCCCTTTTATCTTCCTCACGCCCCTTTACGAAAAGGAATTGGAAGAGAAAGAAAAGTTAACCCTTAAAAACAAAAAGTCATGAACGTTTTGATGAGTATCATCGGCTTGGCCTTGGCGATTTATTTTGCATACAGTGCTGGGTTTATCGCTTTATTTTCGTTGGCTGGGCTGATGCCTATTCGGCGACCCATCATATTGAGCGCGGATACCCCATTGCGGCGTTTTCTGGTGCTTATTCCATCTTACAAAGAAGACGCTGTTATTGAAAATACCGCAAAAACTGCTTTACAACAAAATTACCCAACTGATTTGTACGAAGTCTGTGTGATCGCAGATCAATTGCAAGATTCAACCCTGGAACGCCTGCGTCATCTGCCCATTCAGGTATTGCCGGTTTCTTTTGAAAAATCCACCAAGGTTAAGTCCCTTAACGTTGCTCTGGTGACGCTACCCGCTCACTTTGATGCCGTGGTGGTTCTGGACGCTGACAATTTGATGGCTCCAGATTTTTTACAGTACATGAACGCTAGTCTGGCCCGGGGCTGGAAGGCGGTGCAGGGGCAACGCGTTGCAAAAAACGCAGATACCCCCACCGCTGTTCTTGACGGGCTTAGTGAAGATGTCAACAACCACATCTACTGCCGGGGGCACAATGCCCTGGGGCTGTCATCGCGCATGTCGGGCTCGGGAATGGCATTTGAATACGACATGTTCAAGCAATTCATGGCTGAAAGTGCAGCGGTTGGTGGTTTTGACAAAGAATTGGAAGTACGCTATACCGAGCAAGGAGCCTTTATTGGCTATTGCCCCGAAGCCATCGTTTGGGACGAAAAAGTGCGCAACAACCAGAGCTTTCACAATCAGCGCCGCCGTTGGATTGCGGCCCAATACGCCAATTTGTTTCGCTTTTTTCCAGTTGGTTTGCGCCAATTGTCCAAAGGAAACATCGATTGTTTTCACCGCGTATTGCAAATGGCGCTACCGCCCCGTTTGCTAATGCCGCTGATGCTGGCCGTGCTAAGTGTACTTGCCTGGCTGATCGATGCCCACCCCGTGTTTTGGTTCACCTTATTGGGAATGAATGTAGGAGGAATGTTTTTCGCGATTCCGCTTAATTT
This sequence comes from Haliscomenobacter sp., assembly GCF_040403615.1. NCBI lineage: Bacteria > Pseudomonadati > Bacteroidota > Saprospiria > Saprospirales > Haliscomenobacteraceae > Haliscomenobacter > Haliscomenobacter sp. The sequence goes on from NZ_JBBAKG010000006.1 coordinate 104,996, forward strand.
TTGGAAAAGTGGTGCCTGGCGCAGCCTGTATAAACTGCCTGGAATCATTTGGCAAACCTTGCGGGCAACTGGCCGCATTCGCAATGCCAACCGCAATTTTATCCATACATCACATCAAAACTAAACAATCATGTTCGGAGAAGGTATGCCCTGGAATTTGTTGCTGTTCATCGCTTTGATCGGCTTCTTTTGGGGATTGTTCAACGATAAAGAAACCGAAAGCAATGCGCCCACTGAAAATACTGATGGTTTGTAAATCTTTGCCTGATACATTTGCCGGAGGCATCCAAACGCACACTTGGTCTTTAAGTGGTGCTTTGTTGGAAGCCGGCCACCAGGTGAGTACTCTTACGGCGGGGTCGATCAAGAAAAAAACCTACAGCGTGGAAAAGGAAGGCCGAACGTTGATTCGCATTCCTTACTTTCCGGGCAGAAAGCTTCCCTTGATTCCGTTGACCATGGAAGAATTGTGTTTCAATCTGTCGGTGCGCCGTTGGTTGCAATTCTATGCAAAAGACTTTGATGTCATTCATTTTCAAGGACGCAGTGGAGGCCTGGTCAGCAAAGAAGTATTCAAACAACCAACAGTATTGACCTTGCATGGCCTGGTTGCTGGTGAACGGCAGAGTAGAGGAAGCCTGGATGATCGGATTCATGGGTTGTTGGCGAGGTTTTTGGAAAAGCGGCCACTCCAATTTTCTCGAGCATGCATCGCCGTAAGTGACGGACTTAAGAATTTGGTGGGTAAACTGTACCCCGGACAGGCCAGATCGATCGATGTGGTGCCGAATGGGGTAGAAAGTCCTAAGCTCTACAAAAATGAAGTGAATTACCGCAAGCTGCTGTTTGTAGGAAGATTAGATCCCGTAAAAGGCCTTGAAGTGCTGCTGGAAGCTGCAGAGTATTTCGAACCCGGTTTGGAACTTGACATCATCGGCGATGGGCCTGATCTCAAAAAAATAAAGCGCATCATCGAAAATCGAGGTTTAGAAGGCCAAGTACACTTGCTTGGAGAAAAACCTCGTGCAGATGTACTTAAGCAAATGGAAACCTCATTGGCCCTGGTATTGCCATCCTGGATGGAATCCCAAGGCGTTGTACTGCTAGAGGCTGCAGCTTGTGGCCGCCCTTCGGTTTGTACAGAATTGCCGGGTACCCGCAATGTGATCATTGATGGATTCAATGGTTTACGGTTTCCGGCAGGTGATGCCCAAGCATTGGCCAAGGCCATCAACACGATGTACGCCCATCCAGAGTTGGCGGATGAATACGGCAGAAATGGTAAAAAATATGTAGCAGAAAACTTTTCCTGGACATCAGTAGTAGATCAAACGCTACGAGTGTACGCTAAAACCCTGGGTCATGCAGCTTAAAAACGTCAAAGCCGCCTTCTGGGCGCAGTCGATTCAAATGCTGGTGCAAGCAGTTGCTTTCATCTTGTTGGCAAGGCATCTGAGTCCAGAGCAAATGGGAGGCTGGTCGTTTTATCTATTGCTTTTTTCATTGGCTGAAGGCTTGCGGGTTTCTTTTGTACACAATGCCTGGATTTATTTGTCCCGAAAAGAGAGTACCAATCCTGAAGAGTGGAAAGCGGCAGCTTGGGGATTACAGCTGATTCTGACACTCATCCTGATGCCTATAGTGATGCTTTTGGGCTGGGGCGCTGCGGTTTATTGGCACATGCCCGTACTACGAACCCTTACTTTATGGTATCCAGCTTTGGCATTGATGTCGGGATTGTTTCAACTTACCCAAAGTGAATCGGTCAACGACTTGGCCTTTGGCAGGGTGCGCAGTGGTGCATTTGGGATGAGTATAGCCTGGTTGCTGTCTTTGGTTTTGGTGCTTTACGGCCTCAAAAGCAACGACTTAAGCTATCTGGTTGGCGGGCAGGTATTGAGTTATCTGGTTGGCGCCATTACCGGAGGATTGAGTTTGCCTAAAATGATGCCCAAACGGCAGCACATGAAAAGCCTGTTCGACTTTGGTCGATATTCGGCGGGAACCAGCATTGGCTCATTGTTGTACCAAAAAACGGATGCTTTGTTGCTTGGGTACATGTTGGGGCCTACTGCGGTGGGTTTTTACAGCGTAGCTTCCCGCATCAACAACTACATTGAAATACCGCTAAATGCGGTGACGCAGGCGGCATTTCCCGAGTTAAGTGAGTCTAAAATACCTTCCGAAACCTTGCGCAAAACAGTTGGGTTGATGTTGGCTGCGAGCATTCCGATGGCGCTTGGGGTGTTGATTGCCGCGCCATTGATCATTCAAATACTGGCGGGTTCGGCTTATGTACAAGCGGCCAATTGCCTGAGATTGTTTGCCTTGATGGCGCTGATTAAGCCATTTGGACGCATGTTGGGCTTGCTTCTAGAGTCGAGTGGTCGCCCGCAGCTCAATTTCCGAATTATGTGGATCAGTGCAGGTATCAACCTGGTTTTGAATATTTTATTTATCCCCATTTGGGGCATTTCTGGTGCTGCGTTTGCAACATTGCTTGCTACCTGGATAACGGTTATCCTAAGTCGGAGGCTGGTAGGAAAAGATGAAGCACCTGCCGGTTTGAGCGCTATAAAGAGTGCTCTGGATTACTATCGTCAATTTTTTCATCAACTTCAAAAATCAATTAGCCATGTCAATAGCGTTCGGTAGACTTCAATACCTATCCAGCGACCGCATGCGGAAATTCCCGTTTTTGGGACAAATCTTTCACAAAGTTTTTGGCTACACCAACGTCGGTAATTATGCCCGTTCACGCGTATTTATGCGTATCCTGGAACAGCTCTCTTTTGAAAACTGGACTAAAATTTTGGATCTGGGATGTGGCTATGGCGAATACAGCGTACTGATGGCCGATTTGGTGCCCAATGCCCAAATTACAGCCTTGGACATCGATGCCGAGCGTTGCACAAACGTCCAAACGATGCTCAAGAAAGCGCACTTGGATGACCGGATACACGTAATCAATCAAAAAATAGAGACCACCAATGCCTGGCCTCAATACGATTTTGTTTTTTCGGTAGATGTTTTTGAACACATTCCGGAAGCAGAAATGCCTTTCGCTGGCGTTTTTGAACGCTTGCGTCCAGGAGGGTATTTTTTGGTAAAGATTCCCAATAAAGTTCAACGCACCATTTTTCCGGAAAGTTGGTTTGAAGAACACCAACATTGGCTGGAAGAAGAGCACGTTGGCCAAGTATACGACCTGTCTGGATTGAAAGGGCGTTTTGAGCGGGAAGGATTTGAGGTCATTGCTGCTGAAGCTACGGATGGTTTGGTGTCTCGATTGGCCTGGGAATTGGCCTGGTTGGGCAAAAAAGGAGGCGTTTTGTTGCAATTGCCATCCATGTTGCTGGCCAAGTTGCTGATTGCTTTGGATCCGTTGTTTAAAAAACCTGGTCGCGGGAATGCCATTCACGTGATTGGTCGAAAACCATATTAATTTCATTTTACCCCCAGGTATGATGCCATCCCCCCTGAATCATCTTTAACTCAATCACAATGAAAGATGTATTAGTTAGTATTGTCACTGTGAACTACCGTCAACCCGAAGCTACTGTTGCGTTTTTGGAGTCCTTAACCAACCAGTCCTTTCGAAGTTATGAAGTCATTCTCGTAGACAATGATCCTTTGACAGATTATGCTTCAGCTTTTGCTGCGGTATGCCCTTCCTTGAAACTCATTATCAATAAGGACAATATTGGTTTTGCCGCGGCGAACAACCAGGGGATGAGTTTAGCCGAAGGCAGTTTTTTCTTTTTGCTCAATAATGACACCGAAGTAACGGATGGTTTTTTTGAGAAGTGTTTAGCTGCTTTTGATGATCCTCAGGTGGGAGCGATCTCTCCACTCATTTGTTATTATAAATCTGGAGAGCAGATTCAATACGCCGGATTTACGCCAATCGATTGGCGGGGGCGCAATAAATTGATCGGCCAACATCAGATCGATCGCGGACAGTTTTCACAAGAAAAAGATACCCCATATGCCCATGGCGCAGCCATGATTTTGCGTCGGGATGTTTGGGAAAAGACTGGCGGTATGTCCGAGGATTTTTTTTTATACTATGAGGAACTAGCCTGGTCGGAGAAAATTCGCGCAGCCGGCTACAGAATTAGGGTGGTTCCTCAAGCGCGGATTTACCACAAGGCATCATTGAGTACCGGGCAAGATTCTCCATTGAAGTTGTACTACCTTACCCGTAACCGCTTGGTTTTTATGCATAAATTTGGCAATAGTAAACTACGCGTACTGTTTTTTCTCTATTTCTTCGGTTTGGTGTTTCCTATGCGTACGTTCAATTTGTGGCGTTCTGGGAGAAAAAAACACCTCAACGCTTTTATTCAGGCGGTACAAGACTGGTTGAAGGGGAGACTGGGCAGACAGGTGATTATTGGGCTATAAAGGATTAATGCGCCGAAGCAATAAAGATTTGTATTGTCTAGATACAGGAATTACTTTTTTATTGATGACGATGGTATTGTCTTCAATGTCCACTACTTTACTCAAATTGATGATGAAGGATCGATGTACTTTGAGCAATTGTGGATGTTGAAGCCTTTCATCGATCCTTTTGAGGGTTGAATGAACCATGTATTTGGTATCGGCGGTGTAAAACATCACGTAATCACCTACGGTTTCGATGTAAAGGAGTTGATCTACCTGGATTCGCACAATGCGTCCGTCGGTTTTGATGAAAATGTCTTCGCTGCTTTTGGTCTTGTTTTCTTTGACTACCAGTTCACGCACCCGTTCTACTGCCTTAATCAGGCGAGGCAAAGTGATAGGTTTTGCGATAAAATCGACAATGCGCTCTTTGAATTCAAAAGCCTGTGATGCGTATTCAATTCGGGAAGTTGTGAAAATTATATAGGGTAAATGAACTACAGATTTGACCAATTCCATCCCACTAATTCCAGGCATTTCAATGTCCAGAAAAATAAAATCAGCCCATTCTTCTTCGAGCAATTCAATAACTTGAGCTGCACTCTTGCAGGTTGCAACTACTTCCAAGTCTTCAATTTTTCCACAAAATTTTTGCAATGAGGTGCGACAAACTTCATCGTCGTCTACAATGATACAGCGTAGTTCCATGGGTCAGTATTTAAACAGTTTGCCGGAAATAACTTTCCTGTTCTGAGGCAATATGCAAAGCTTTTTGCACATTTTTCAAAAATATATCAAATAAATCTTTTATAAGTTCGTGATCGGTAGCTTGGTCGAGTGCCGCCTCAAGTTCCTGCACGTTTTTGGTCATGTATCCCAAACCAATCATTTGAAAACTTGGCTTTATTTTATGCGCCAAACCTTTAGCGATTGGCCAGTTTCCATCTGCCATTGCTTGTTTTAACTCTTTGAAATCATCGGGCATGGTGCGGTTAAAAATCTCGAGGATCATCTGGAAATGTTCCACATCACCACCAAACATCAGTTCAATTTCTTCGCGGTTGAGTTCTGGATGATAAAGAGAATCACTGCTAGTCGCATGACTGGTTTTTTCAAAACGATTGTCGATGGCTACCGCGATTAGTTTTTCAATCTGATCTGGGGTGAATGGTTTGGTTAGGTGGTAATTCATCCCGGTTTTTAAAGCTTTCTCCTTTTCGTCGAGCAGCGCGGAGGCTGTAAGGGCCACAATGGGTATATTGCAATTGGGGTTGTGGTGCATATTTCGCAAGCGGATAGTCGTTTCGTATCCATCCATTTCAGGCATGCGTATATCCATCAAAATAAGGTCAAAGCGCTGTTCTTCCAAAAATTTAAGTGCCTCTTTGCCATGATTGGCGGTACAGAAGGTCAGGTTATTGCGCATCAAAACCCGCTCAATGTACTGCTGATTGAGTACGTTGTCTTCCACAATAAGGATATGCAAGGCATTGAGTTTTGAAACATTTTTTTGGGTAGATGCTTGATTTAATTGAGCAACCGGACGTTCAACCAATTCAAAATTGATTTCATAGGTAAAGGTCGTGCCTGCTCCTAGAGTGGATTGCACACTGATTTCGCCATCGTGCAATTCCACCAATTGCTTGGCGATGCTCAAGCCCAGGCCGGTACCACCGTATTTGTGTTTGGTAGCTTTCCCCGCCTGATTAAAGCGTTCGAAAATATAAGGTACTTTATCCGCAGGTATCCCAATGCCAGTATCAACTACTGAAATTTTGGCTTTAATTGATTTCTCAGTTTTTTCTGTGCATTGGGCAGTAAGGAAGATGCTTCCCTTTTCGGTAAACTTTGCCGCATTGCCCAGCAGATTCAGCAAAATTTGATTCAGAAAAGTAGGATCCCCCATCACAGTTGCATTCAATTGAGGGTCAATGGCCGTTTCAAAATTTAAACCTTTTTCGGTGATGCGGAAAGCCATTGCTTGTGCATTGACATTGATCAATTCACCCAGGTCGAGTTCTCGGAAGGAGGGTTCCATCTTACCTTGGGTGATCTTGGTGATGTCCAGAATGTCGCTCACCAGGGCAAGTAGAATATCAGAGGTATGCTTGATGTTTTGCAGGTACTTCAATTGCTCATCAGAAAGGTCGGTGTCCATCAACAAATACGTCATGCCCACAATGGTATTGATGGGGTTGCGTATTTCGTGGCTCATGTTGGCTAAAAAGTCTTTTTCTGCGTCGCGGGCATTTTCTGCTTCCAGGCGCGCATCTTCTAGTTCGTATTGCAATTTTTTGAAGGCAGTAAGGTCGTAATGGATGCCGATGGAACCAATTATTTCGCCAAATTCATTATAGAATGGAGCACCACTGATCAAAATCCACTTCCGTTGACCATCTTTCTGGATGATTTGTACCTCGTAAACCCCGTGGTGACCCGTTACGCGTTCTTTATTTTGTTTGTTCATCAACTCCTGGAACTCTTTGGGGAGCAAAAGTTGGGTAGCATCTTGATTCAAAAGTTCTTTGGCCGTATAGCCGGTCATTTGGCAAAAACGCTCATAAGCACGAATAATGATGCCATCTTTATTGACTTCAAGAAGCCCCAATTCCATGTTTTCCATGATGCCCCGGTACTTCTCTTCGCTGCGACGGATTTTAATTTCGCTTTTTTTCCGATCGGTGATGTCTTCAAAATACCATAAATTTCCCAGCCTTTTTTTATCGTGGTGAATGGGAATGAAATTCATCAACAAAATACGACCATTGCTCAGCGTAAGTTCATTTTGTACGGCATCAGTAAGTGTTTGGTCGCGATTGATTTGATCTTTCAATGCCTCCTGATTCATAAACTGGATCTCGATGGATTGCATTAAACCAAGAGCGTCTTTGTTGGTCAAAAGATTGGCATTCAGGGAAATGCTAAACAGGTCACAAAATTTTTGATTGGCAAGGATTACTTTTTTGTTTTCATCTTCCACCATAATGGCGGCCTGCATGTTTTCCAACAAAGCCTTGAACCGGGTATTGAGCAGAAACAGTTTTTGCTCGGCATTGATGCGATGGGTAATGTTGCGTGCCAAGCCCGCCAATTCAATTAATTCGCCGTCTTTATACACTAGGGTGATGCGTTGTCCCAGCCAAATGATTTGTCCGAATCCACCTACCACCGGAAACTCCAGGTATGTAGCCGGAATTCCGCGTTCGATTTGCCGTTGGTGCAAACGATTTACTTTGTCGCGGTAATCGGGATGAACTACATCGAGGTAATGTATCCCGATCAATTCGCTTTCCTCTTTTTTTAAAATCCTAGCAACAGTAGGGTTGACTTGGGTGAATATTCCATCTGGGGAGATCCAAAAAATAATGTCTTCGGCATTTTCTACCAGACTGCGGTATCTTTCTTGTTGGGTTTCAAAGACACTGGATTGTATTTTTAGTTTTTGTTCTAGTTCAGAATTGGCTACCCGCAATTTATCGTTGGCAAAATAAAGCTGCAACGCTTTTTCCTCCAAAAGTCGTTCCGCCTCTTTCTTTGCAAGCTTTTCACGTTCGAGTTTGCGTCTCAGTATGGTCAATTCATCCATTGTCTTAGCCTGGATTGAGCGTTACCGTGAACAAGACTTTAGATCCGTCCTCAGTGAGTGGTTCAAGCTCAATGTTACCTGCTTCGCCAAAATGCTTCAGGCAACCTTCAATTAGGCCATAAGCCAAATCACTCAGGCGGCGACTAGATGTGTATTCTAAAACCATTTTGTGCTCATCGCGATGGTGGGTCGCAAAATGGGGCAATTCTGCGTCAGGATACAACTTGCGTACCTCAACATGGATGTAGTCGTTGATTGAATCCAGAAAAGAAAAAGTATTATGTAAAACTTCAGGTGGGAAGAAGGAGTAGCCAGTGTACAATTGCTTGAATAAATAGTTGCCATAGTGGCGGTAAAGCATCGGTGGTGGAAGTTGAGTTGATTTGGAAAGGGAAGAAACCAAATTGACCATATCCTCAGCAGGATAGGTTCCAGCAGTGATGTAAACGCCGTTGGTAGAAGTCTTTGCGTCATCGATTAAAGTTTCTACCATTTCTTCACCGAATTCACTTTCAACCATTTCAAAAAAATGGGTAAAAACTATTCCTTTCATGGTGTGCAGTATTTTTTACAGTAATAAGGTATAAAAATATAGGAAAAAATGAATATTTCCTAGGGGTGATAAAAAAATAAGTGATCATTTTGCCAGAGGATTAGATAAGAAAGCGTTTCATTTCAAGAGTCTTATCTAATCCTCTGGCTCAGGAAA
>NZ_JBBAKG010000007.1:0-2513 GCF_040403615.1 Haliscomenobacter sp.
GTGCAAAGAACCAGGAATAGTTTGTTTAAATCCATAATTTTTGACACCTTCGCACTTTGAATTTTGAACGAACAAGGACTTATGGGGGAAAAGCTATTTTGCGTTTTTAACCCAAGTCAGTTAAGTCATTGTTTCCCCATTGATTTTAAGTAGGACATGGAAAACATCCAAGCGTTAAGAAATCTTCTTGCCGAACCAAAGAAAGTCGTGATTCTGACCCACCGCAACCCAGACGGAGATGCGATCGGTTCGTCTCTGGCGTTGTATCACTTGTTGAAAAAACAGGGGCATGAGCCAGTCGTAGTATGCCCTTCAGAGTATCCAGGTTTTTTGGAATGGATGGATGGCGTACACCAAATGGTGATTTACGATGCCGACATCGACCTCGCTAAAGCGGAAATTGAATCCGGGGAGGTGTTTTTTTGCCTCGATTTCAATGCGCTTGATCGAATCGACAAAGTAGGCGAAATTTTAGCGCCCATAGCGAAGCCCAAGGTCATGATCGATCACCACCTGGAGCCGGAGTCATTTCCCGATTTCCTGCTTTCGGATACCACTGCCAGCTCCACCAGCGAATTGATTTATGACTTTATCCAGCTGATGGGTTGGGAAGCGTTATTGGATATCAAGATTGGTGAATGTATTTTCACTGGAATTGTCACCGATACCGGATCTTTTAAGTACAGTACTTCACCAAAACTGTACCGCACCGTGGCCAGCTTGGTAGAATTGGGGGTCAACGATTATCTCTTGCAAGATTTGATTACCAACAGCCAGGAGGAAAAACACTTGCGCTTGTTGGGGCATTGCCTGTTCAACCGCATGGAAATTCTGGAAGAATACCGCACTGGCATCATCACTTTGACCAAAGAAGACTACGCGCGTTTTGACATTCAGCGCGGGGATACGGAAGGCATTGTCAACTATATTTTGCGCATTCGGGGCATCATCATGGCCGTTTTTATTACCGAACAGCCCACAATTGTAAAAATCTCCTTGCGTTCTAAAGGGGATTTTTCGGTGCAAGAAATTGCCCAGAAACACTTCAAAGGAGGTGGACATAAAAATGCATCGGGAGGTGCTTCGTTTATTGGTTTGAAGGCCACACTCAAGAAATTCCGTGAGTTGTTGCCCGAATACCGTGAAGCCCTGAACCGCATCAATGAATTTACTGTGTAACCAATTTTGGGTTTTCCGTTTTGGGTTCCGACCTAAAGCCAGGAACCTCTCAACATCAATAACAACATGAGAATTTTGTCATGCCTATTCCTGGCGCTGGTATTGCTGTCAGGATGTAAGAAGGAGCAAAAATTGCCCAGTGGGTACACGTACGTTGTACATACTCACTCCACCGGAAAAGCACTGAAAGCTGGTGATTTTGCCTATTATCGTTTCCAATTGCGGAACGGAGATAGCGTAGTCAACTCCAATTTTCAATTGATTCAAGTACCCGATTCAGCTACTTTGAAGCAGCAGCCTCAAAACCCAATTTTTGAAGCGCTGTTGCGGATGAAAAACAAAGACAGCATCACCATTTTTGTGCCGCTGGATACGCTGAAAGAAGAACAGAAGCCTGAAGGGTTCAAAGGTGCAAAAATCATGTACTACGACATGGTGATCAAGGATGTGTTGACTACTGCTGATATGCAGAAAGTCTTCACCGATTTCCAAAAAACCATGCAGGACAAGACCAAGAAGCGTACCCCTGAGCTGATGAAGTCAGAATTGGCACGCGCCAAAGCTTTTGTTGACAAAACAGCAAAAGAATACCTCGCTGGTACCCTGAAAGGCATCAAAACCACTGCTTCTGGTTTGAAATACCTGGTACACGAACCAGGAACTGGTCCAGTATTCAAAAACGATGACTTTATCTTTGTGGATTACTACGGCGCCCTCACCGATGGCGCCATGTTTGACAACTCTTTTGAGCGGGAAGCAGATTTCTCTTTCCCATTGGGCAAACAACCTTTGATCCCAGGATGGATGGAAGGTCTGCAAATGGTCAAGAAAGGTATGAAGGTTAGCTTCTTCATTCCTTCAGGATTGGGTTATGGCCCTCAGGGTTCACCGCCAAAGATTCCTGGCAACGCTGAATTGATTTTCTACATCGAAGGAAACGATACATTTACACCAAATCCTTACGTGTTGGCTGGCCAACCAGGGATGTAAATTTTATGAACAAGTAGAGACGCGATTCATCGCGTCTCTACTTTCGAATCTTTTAAATACGCGATCAATCGCGTCTCTACCATTTTTTCACCTTTTAAAAAGGAGCATCATGACGATAGAACAATTGCGCGATTTGCGCGAGCGTCTGGTGAGTTTGGGGAGGTATCTTTGACGTCGAGAACCGACTCATCCAGATTGAAGAAAAAGAGCAATTATCACTCGATCCTACATTTTGGAACGACCCCAAGCGGGCCGAAAGCATCCTCAAAGAACTCAAAACCGACAAAAACTGGGTAGAGCAACACCGCAATGCGGAAGCCCATGTAGACGACGCTGAAGTACTC
>NZ_JBBAKG010000007.1:2613-25849 GCF_040403615.1 Haliscomenobacter sp.
CGGTACTCAATGGCGATATCGATGAGTTTTTAAAGGCATTTTTAATGCACCATGAAAGTTAAATGGTTGATAGTTGAAAAGACTTGCACCTGGATTCCATGGACAAGATCCTCTTTTCAACTTTTCAACTCTAAACTCTTCAACAATCAACTCTTCAACTTTTCAACTCTAAACTTTTCAACTTCCATGAAGACACTTTCTCCCTCTTCCCGGGTATGGGTATATTCCAGCAATCAGCCATTTGCAAAGGCTGATGTGCCAGCGCTGCGCCAACGGCTTCAGGATTTTGCTCAGCAATGGGTAAGCCACAACCGTCAATTGCAGGCAGATGCCGATGTATTGCACGATCGATTTGTCGTTTTGATGGTCGATGAAACCCAGGCAGATGCAAGTGGTTGTTCGATCGATTCTTCAGTTGCTTTTCTAAAAGGCTTGCAGGCTGAATTCGGCGTTGACTTGTTCAACCGCATGATTTTCTCCTACCAGGATGCCCAAGGCCAGGTGCACTCCGTTGAGCGAGACGCCTTTGCTCGCCTATACGCTACCGAACAAATCAACGATGATACACTGGTTTTTGATCCTTTGGTTTCAACCAAGCAGGATCTGGATCAAGCCTTTTTGAAAAAATTAAGCCAAAGCTGGCACAAGCGGATGATTTAAAGTGATGGCAGGAACAAACGCTCAATATTGGATTTGAGTCCTTTAAGCTTCCTGAAAATGTCAAAAATTTCGTCACCATCACAGGTTAGGGCAGTTCCGATGGCGTACTCTTTTCCTTCTAATACTAAAAAATGCCAAAGCTTGCCCACAATAAAACAGCCATAAACGTAATTAAAATGTGTATTGTGTGATTGGGCCGCCAGCATAGCAATGAGTACTTGCCCTTTGGGATCGCCATTGGGGTCAGTTGCTCGTTTGTATTCGTTTAAACAAAAAAATGGTTGCTTAGGGTTGCGAAAACCAGAAGCAATCATTCCATCCACTTTTCCAGATACTTCGTATTCTTCAATCTTTGCTACCAATTCCCTTTCCAAAAAATAAGCGTATTTGCGGTTGTCAAAATCAGCAAAAACAAACATTGGGCTGATGATCTTGTTTTCTAGCTCAACTTCGTTCCAGTCATCACCGCCAATGTTGTAGGTTGCGCGTAGGTGAGAGAGGTAAGTCGTTTCGTAATCATTAAGGGCATATTGAAAGTCCATCCATTCGTCTAAACGAGGTAAAGTGTCTACTTGGGTCGTTCCAAAAGCTTCATCGATTTGATCAAGTGTCCATTCTCTAAAGTTGACTTTCATAGGAATGCTTTTGTTTTTTACAAAAATAGCGGTTTTTATCCTGCTATACTTTAATTTTATCCAATATCTGGATTACTCATGAATAAAATGTTGCAAATTGTAAGAGTAAAATTTGAAACAGCATGATAGGCAAAGTAAAAAAATGGCTGGGGATCGAAGGTGTGAAAATGGAGTTGCTCTTTGATGAAGACGCCACCACCCAAAAAGGCGTTGTAAGTGGGCTTATCCGGTTTACCAGCATGAATTCACAAGCCGTTACCCGAATTAAAGTCGTACTCATCGAACGGTATTCCCGTGGCCGTGGCAAAGAAAAATTGGTAGATGAGTTTGAATTAGGCACCCTGCAACTGGAAGAAGACATCGAAGTGCCCGTTGGTGAATCCGTTGAAGTGGAATTCAACCTCAAATACAAGTTGGTGCGCTCCGAAATGGATGAATTGGAAAAATCCAATTTCTTTATGTCTCCTTTGGTCAAAGTAGCCAAAAGAATCAGCGCCGTAAAATCGGAATACCGCGTAGAGGCAGAGGCCAAAGTGAAAGGTACTGCCTTGAACCCATTTGACCGCAAGGAGATCACCATACGATAGAGAGACGTGATGCGTTGCGTCTTTACGATGAACCATTGCCGTTCCCGTCTGTTTGCATCATTGAAACAGACATTTTATGCAAGCAATCACCTTATTTTGGTTTCGCCGGGACTTGCGCTTGCAAGACAATGCGGGCTTGTACCACGCCTTGAAAAGCAAATTTCCGGTGCAACCTGTATTCATTTTTGATACCGATATTCTCGATCACCTGGGGGATCCTGAAGACGCCAGGGTCAGCTTTTTGCATCAACGCATCACCGAATTACAGCTTGAATTGAATGCCCTTGGAAGCAGCATATTGGTGCGCTACGGCAAATCAGCCGAAGTATGGGCTGAAATTCTACAGGATTTTGTGGTGGCAGAGGTGTACACCAACCACGATTACGAGCCCCGCGCCATTCAACGGGATGAACAGGTCAAATCCTTGCTGGCCGAGCAGAACATCCCGTTTTTCAGTTTCAAAGATCAAGTCATTTTTGAAAAGCTGGAAGTAACCAAGCCTGACGGCAAGCCTTATACCGTCTTTACGCCCTACAGCCGAACCTGGAAGAACAAACTCGCCAGCCAAATGGAATCATTTTCCGAAGATGGAGCAAAAAAGTCCCTTTCGGTTTTCCTCAAACCTTACCCCTGCGCTGAATATTTCTCCAATTTTTGGCCAACTGAATCAATGCCTTTACCGGCCCTTAGCGCCATGGGTTTTAAAGCCTCCAACATTGGTATTCCACCGACTACGATTAGCCAGGGCTTGATCAAAACCTATGACAAAACCCGTGATTTTCCTTATTTGCAGGGTACTTCCCGCTTGGGCATTCACTTTCGTTTTGGCACCATTAGCATCCGGGAAAAAGCCAGAAGGGCACTGGAACTCAACGAAACCTTCCTCAATGAACTCATTTGGCGGGATTTTTATGCCCAAATCTTGTTCAATTTTCCACACGTGGCTACACGGTCATTCCGCCCGGAATACGACCGCATTGAATGGCGCAACAACGAACAAGAATTTGAAAAATGGTGCACCGGCAAAACCGGTTACCCCATCGTAGATGCGGGCATGCGCGAATTGAATGCCACGGGCTTCATGCACAACCGGGTACGCATGATCACCGCCAGCTTTTTGACTAAACACTTGTTGATTGATTGGCGTTGGGGCGAGGCTTATTTTGCCAAAAAATTGCTGGACTTTGATTTGGCGAGCAACAATGGCGGCTGGCAATGGGCGGCTGGCTGTGGTACGGATGCGGCGCCGTATTTTCGGGTGTTCAGCCCTGCTGCCCAGCAAGAGAAATTTGATCCAGAATACAAGTATGTGCGGAAGTGGGTGCCGGAGTACGGTACGCCTGCTTACCCGAAGCCGATGGTTGACCATAAGTTTGCACGGGAGCGCTGTTTGGAGGTGTACAAAATTGCGCTTAAAGGGATTTGAAATGTATTTTGGCTTCGCCAATTTTTGGGCAGCTCCGCTGCTTGATTTTTATAACCGCGACGACGCGACGGCGCGACGGGTCATTTGGCTGCGCCAAATGCGCGACGTAAAACGGCGTGAATATGTGCGAAGCACACTGAACGTCGCGCCGTCGCGTCGTCGCGGTTATTAAAAACAAGATTTGGTGCAGCCAAATCAAAAATCAAACTAATGCTGCTCAAGTACCATTCTAGTAATCCCATCCTTAACCAAAGCTACATTGAAATTCACCAAAAAACCTAAACTACATCCAGTCAATTTTAGGTAAGTCAATAACTGCGCTCGATGAACAGGAAAGATGGTTTCTACAGCTTTTAACTCTAGAATTATTTTTTGCTCTATCATTAAGTCGACTCTATACCCTGCGTCTAACTCAATGCCTTTATAGACCAATGGTACAGATTTCTGAGTTTCAACCCAAAGCCCCGTATCTTCCAGTTCTTTTTTTAAGCAAATTTCATAAGCAG
The DNA here is from genome assembly GCF_040403615.1 of Haliscomenobacter sp. Taxonomy (NCBI): domain Bacteria; kingdom Pseudomonadati; phylum Bacteroidota; class Saprospiria; order Saprospirales; family Haliscomenobacteraceae; genus Haliscomenobacter; species Haliscomenobacter sp. Next base: position 6,428 of record NZ_JBBAKG010000007.1, read on the forward strand.
ATTCCAATAGGCCTGGGCCTAATGCTCGATGTACAGCAAAAATACCATCATAGATTTTAGTGGATAAGTCTTTGTAAAGAAGCGCCATTCGCTTAGTTTTTTGCAGTGTTTATAAAAGTGGATTTTTGTGCAGCTTCGCTGCTTTGTTTATTATAACCGCGACGACGCGACGGCGCGACGGGTCGTGTGCTTCGCACACATTCACTTTGTTTTACGTCGCGCATTTGGCGAAGCCAAATGACCCGTCGCGCCGTCGCGTCGTCGCGGTTATAAAATAACATTTGGCGAAGCCAAATCAAAAACACTATCACATTAAAAAAACGCCAACCAGGATTGCTCCCGATTGGCGTCTTTTTATTTACAAACGCGACTCATCGCGACTCTATCCTATAGCTCCCTAATGCTTAGTAGCCAGGGTTCTGCTTCAGGATATCAGCACCGATGATGTCGATCTGATCCTGAGGAATTGGCAGGTATTCGTGCTTTCCAGCAGTCATTTTAGCACCACCCAGGGTAGAAGCAAGTTTACCCCCTTCGTAAGTCAGGTAAGCATTAACAACGTTAACTGCAGTGCCCCAACGTACGAGGTCGTAGAAACGGTGACCTTCGCCAGAAAGCTCCAATTTGCGCTCAAAGTGAACTGCGTTGCGGGCAACCGCTTTGTCAGTCCAAGCCGCACTGTACAAGCCCAACACGTAGTTTGAAGCGTTAGAACCATCTGCTTTTTTCACCCAGCTGGCAGGGTTAGCTGCACGTGCACGGATCAAGTTGGTGTATTCACGTGCTTTTTCGAGGCTACCGATTTCAATTTCACACTCAGCAGCCATCAGCAGCACATCTGCAAAACGGATGATGGTGTAATTGAGGGCAGTATAGCCAGGAGTCCAGGAGCTGTTGTCTTGCAGTGAACCACGGTCAGACTTATAATAAGTGTACTTCTTCGGAGAGTAAGGGCCACCGTTTGGCTGGTTGCGGATCCAGTCTGCACCAGGGTGGTCTTGCCAATCGAGGAAAGGAATGCCACGGCGACCAACTGACCAGTCGAGACGTGGGTCTAATGCACCAGCATCCGTTGTAAACGCTGCTTTAGACTCTACACCTTGGTCGTTTTTCACCTGGTTTGCACCCGTATTGTAGCTGCCATCCAACAATGGAAGGCCGTTAGCGTTAACGCGGAATGAGTTGACCAATTCAAAACTTGGCTGGAAAAATCCGCAGCAGTTACCTGGGCCGTTAGGACCAGTGTTGTAAGGGAAGTTCAAGTCAAATTCTGGGTTGGCGTTGTTTACGCTACCTGTGTTGGCCGCAGCCTGGTAAGCCCAAACAGATTCCGCATTGTTGTCGTTAGAAGCTTTGAACAGGTCGCCATACTTGGCTTCGAGTGCATACTTCTTGCCGTTGCTGGTTTTGCCATTGGCAATACAAGCATCAAATTGTGCCTTTGCTTCTGCGTACTTCTTCTGGTACAAATAAACTTTGCCCAGGTATGCAGCTGCTGTCCACTTGTTGATGCGACCGACCTGGCCTTGTGTTTCAGGTAGGTTATCCAGCGCATACTTCAAGTCAGCCTCGATCTTTGGATACAAATCCTGATCGTTCTTTACTTTCTCGATGCCAAGACCGTAATCCAGACTTTCGTCTACATAAGGTACATTGTTGAAGTTGCGCTTCAGCTGAAAGTAGAAGTGCGCACGCAAAAAACGCGCCTGAGCACTCAGGCTGGTTTTGTCAGCAGCACTTACATCAGGATCTGCACTGCCCAACAAACGCAGAACGTTGTTGGAACGCGCCACACCTTCATAGTTACCCGCCCAGTTTTCAGAAATTACCCCTTGAGTAGGGATGTTTTCAAAACGCTGAATAGGGTTGATGTCAGAAAAGTCACCGGGGTCGGTTCCTTTGTTGGCATCACCGCCACGGATGCTTCCCCATACCCAGTTGGATGGACTGGCCAAGCGGCGACCACGGCCGTTGACCTGAGAATAAGCAGCAATCAAGGAAGCCTCGATGCCTTTTTTGGAGGTCAACTGAGCGTTGCTCAATTGTCCAGTAGCAGGCACATCCAAAAAGGTGTCTTTACAAGCGAATGCAATCATCGCCAACACGATCAGGGAAAAACCTGTAATGAGAACTCTACTTTTCATTTGTGAACTTTTTTTTTGACCTAACAAGTTAGGTAGTTATTTGTTTAGAAGCCAACATTTAAACCAAAAGTAAAGCTCTTGGTGATAGGATAGTTGCCAACGTCGATACCGAAGTTGGTATCTGCGTTTCCACCAACAGATGGATCCAGACCTTCGTACTTGGTGATGGTCAGAATGTTGTTGGTCGAAGCAAAAATGCGCAGACGAGTCATTTTGATTTTGTCCAAAATTGCTTTAGGGAAAGTATAGCCCAAAGTCACGTTTTGCAAACGTGCATAAGAACCGTCTTCTACGTAGTAAGAGCTAGACTGCGTGTTGGTACTGAAGTTGGAAGCACTTTCGTAGATTGGAATGGTTGCTCCAGTGTTGGTAGTAGACCAAGAATCTTTCACCCGAGCCGCTTTGGCCGCACCGAGGAAGGATGGAGAGAAGTCCGTAAACCATCTTGAAACGTTGAAGATCTTGTTGCCCAGTGATACGTTGGCATAAGCCACGATGTCGAAGTTTTTGTAAGTCAAGGTCAACCCCAAACCACCAGTGAACTTTGGAACTGGGCTACCCAGGAAAGTACGGTCGGCAGGATCGATTTTGCCATCCTTGTTGATGTCGGCATAACGCAAACGGCCAACAGCTTTTCCATCCTGTGTAGGAGCTGCAGCAACTTCTTCTTTGGTTTGGAAGATGCCTTGTACCTGATAGCCAAAGAAAGCAGAAATTGATTGTCCGAGTTGGTTGCGAATCGGGTTGATGCCCCGGAAACCAGGGTTAACCGTAGTCAAATAGGTCAAACCTGGTGCCAAATAAACGATTTCGTTTTTCAATACACCACCAGTTACGTTCAATTCGTAGTTGACTTGGCCGGCCAATCTACCACGAGTAATGATTTGCAGGTCAATCCCTCTGTTTTCCATCTTACCGATGTTTACCGAGGGTGCAGCTGCGTCAGGACCATTGGTTTGTGCGATCGGCACCTGGAACAACAAGTCACGGGTGTCTTTAGACCAAACATCGAGGATCACGTCCAGTTTGCCATCAAAGAAAGTACCGTCAAAACCAATGTTCGTAGTTACCGAAGTTTCCCACTTTGCGTTAGGGTTGCCGATACGAGTCCGGTACAAACCAACTGAAGCGCTGGAGTTGCTGCCGTTGATGTCGTAAGAAGAAGCACCGAAGCTACCACCGTACAAGCTGAACTGGTTAAATGGGTTAACGTTATTGGAGTTACCCATGATGCCATATCCACCACGAATTTTCAAATCGTCGATCCACTTGATGTTCTGCATGAATTTCTCGGAAGAAAGTCTCCAGGCAGCCGAGAAGGCTGGGAAAACCCCATTACGGTTGTTTTCGCCAAAGCGAGAAGAACCATCACGGCGCACCAGCGCAGTCAGGATGTACTTGTCGTTGAAGATGTAGTTCAAACGTCCAAAGAAAGAGCTAAAGTTTACCCCTTTACCCAGGTTACTGTTTGGGGGGTTAGTCGTCACGTTGGTCAAAGTAATGAAGTTCGGGTCAGTAGAGAATGGGTTCAAACCGCTACCGTTCATGTTGCGAGAGCGACCAGTATTGAGGGCTTCCTGTCCAACCAAAAGATCTACGGAATGAATACCAAATTTCTTCTTGTAGCTCAAAGTGTTGGTCACCGTGTAGGCAAAGCTGAAACCTCCAAATTCGTTGTAGCTGAAAGCAGAGTTGTTTTCAGAGTTTTCGTATTGTAGGCGGCCATAGCCATAGCCATAGAAACTGTTGTACTGGCCACCCAGGCTAGTGCGGGCAGTCAAACCATCAATCAGTTCGTATTCAGCGTAAATGTTGCCGAAGAAGTTGCCGTTGAAGTTGCGGTCGTTGACAGCTCCATCGCGGTTGGCCACCGGGTTACGTGGGTTGTTGAAGCCCTTGGCTGCAGTACCGGCATAACCACCAAACTCGTCATAAACGGGGATGATGGAAGGCATGCGGAAAGCTTGCAAGATGTCGTTTTCATCCGCTGCTACCCCTTGGCCACCGCTGCCACCACCTTGACCCAATACCTGACGGTAAGTGAATTGCAGGTTTTCACCGATGCGGAAACGCTTAGTCAAATTGAATTCAGCGTTGGCGCGGAAAGCGTAGCGGGTAAAGCTGTTGTTCAGCAGAATACCTTGTTGATCCTGGGCACTCAAGCCGAAGTAAAAGCGGCTGTTTTCGCCACCACCAGAGAAACCCAAAGAATGGCGAGAAACTGGTGCTACGCGGGTAATCGCATCGTACCAATCAGTACCCTCTTTGTTGGCTTTTACCACCTGATAAATGGATCCAGCGCTAGGGTTTACGTTGTACCTGGCTTTTTGTGCAGCCAAATCAACAGTACCTACCACACCAGGAGTACCACCTACGTTGATGTAGTCTGGTATCACCGGGGTAGAACCTGTACCAAATTGTGGGTGACTATAAACTGGAGTTGTTCCGTTCTGAAATGCGTCATTGGCCAAGCCTTTCCAAGTCCACTGAGCGAAATCAGTAGGATTCAACATTTCGATACCCGTACCAGGATTGGTAAAACCATACATGCCTTCATAAGACACGCTCAATTTGCGGGCACCTTTTGATCCTTTTTTAGTTGTGTAAACGATAACGCCGTTGGCCGCACGTGCACCGTAGATAGAAGCAGCAGCAGCATCTTTCAATACTGTAGTCGACTCGATATCTCCAGGATTCAAGAAATCGGTAGAACCTACTGGCACCCCGTCTACAACGTACAATGGCTCGTTTCCACCGAAGGCACCGAAACCACGCACACGAACCTGACTGGCAGTACCAGGCTGACCGTTGGTGATTACCGAAACCCCTGCCACGCGACCAGCCAATTGCTGCTCAACGTTACCGGAAGGCACCACGCCCAGGTCTTTTGACTTTACCGTTGAAACTGCACCGGTTGCTTCCCGGCGGCTGTCCACGGTATAACCCGTTACCACCAATTCCTTTAAGGTAGAAACATCTTCTTGCATGGTGATGCTGTACACACTCTGTGCATCCAATGGAATTTCAATGGTACGCATTCCAATTGAACTTACCACCAAAGAACCACCTGTACTTGGAACGCTGAATGAAAAAGTTCCGTCCAATTCGGTTACAGTACCTGATGCCGTACCTTTGAGCAAAACGTTTACTCCAGGAAGGCCTTCTCTGTTGGAATCAGTGACTTTACCACTGACTGTTCGTTGCCCAATTGCCGCAATTGCTGGTAAACACAGCAGTACGAACAAGGCAAGCCTCTGAAGCAGAGCTGAATAGCTGTTTTTCATAAACTAGCAGAATTTAAATTTGATTAAATAAGAATGTAATTCAAACCCGATCACTCTAGGTTAACAAAGCGTTAATTTTGAAACAACGATCAAAAATAGCATTTTGGAATAAAATTTGGTTATTTCTGGAAAATAATTATTTTCTGTACAATTATTTCGATCAAAACTAAAATCTAGTCTGGATGACCAAAAGCAAGTAAATTCAAGGCCTTAACACAATCGATTGCTTTTTTAAATTCAAAAAATCAAGTGAAAAAAAAATAATCAAAATAAAGTAATATGCATACGAAACATACCCGCATAAATTTGGGGATAATTGGCTCTTGGGTTCTTTTTATTTTATTTTACGCGAAAAAAATGTTATAAATCTTAAAGAGAGAAAGTAAGATTTATTTAACACTAAACCAGCACTTATTTATCCAGCTACAATCGAAAAGACCTTGAAATAACCCCAAATCCTTTGAAAAGAGCCGTAAATATTTTTTTCCAAGCAATCACTATTTATTTTGAGGTGACTCGAAATAATCTAAAAGGCATTTATCTTGCACCCTATAAAAAAGACTGAACAATGAGGCTAGCTGGTTTACTTTTGATCCTATGTTACTTTTGTTGCAGTTGCGGCAAAAACAAAGCACCACTTTTTGAGCAACTTTCGGCAGAAAAGACTGGAGTTGTTTTTAATAATAAAATTTCCGAAAACGATACTTTCAACATCCTTACCTACGAATACATCTACAATGGCGGGGGAGTAGCCATCGCCGATTTTAACCAGGATGGAAATCAGGATCTGTTTTTTACCGGAAATCAGGTCGAAAATCAGCTTTACCTCAACCGGGGCAACTGGAAATTTGAAAACATTACCGCTCAAGCCAAAGTAGGAGGGAAGGAACGCTGGAAATCAGGCGTAGCCGTCACCGATCTCAATTACGATGGCAAAATGGACATTTACGTCTCTTGTATGACCTACAATCCCGGCGCTCGCAGGGCCAATTTGTTTTACGTCAACCAGGGCAATGATAAGAATGGCGTACCCACCTTTAAAGAATTGGCCAGTGAATACGGCATTGCCGATACTTCTTACAATACCGCTTGTGCTTTTCTGGATTATGACAATGACGGAGACCAGGATCTTTACCTTGCCGTGAATCACCAGAAAGAAGACGAATTTCCCAATGCTTTTCATCCCAAATCAACGGATGGCTCCTCTTACAATCACGATATACTGTACCGCAACGATTGGGATCCCGTACTCAAGCACGCGGTGTTTACCGATGTTTCTCTGCCAGCAGGCATCAATGGCGAAGGATATGGTTTGGCCATCAGTATCACCGACATCAACCGCGACGGTTGGAAAGACATCTATGTATCCAATGATTACCTGACCAACGACCATTTGTACATCAATAACCAGGACGGTACGTTCACCGATCGGGGTACGGAGTACTTCAAGCACACTTCCTATTCAGCGATGGGCAATGAAGTGGTAGACTTCAACAATGACGGACTGATGGACATTGTCGCGCTGGACATGATGCCCGAAGACAATTACCGCCGCAAAACTATGTTGCCCGCCAACAACTACAATACTTTCCAAAATTACGAGGAATACAAGTACCTGCACCAATACGTACGCAATACCCTTCAGATCAACCAGGGTTTTGCCCCGGGTACGCAAAAACCGGTTTTCAGTGAAGTGTCTATGTTGGCTGGAGTAAGCTCTACCGACTGGAGTTGGACGCCGATCGCTGCCGATTTTGACCTGGATGGATTCCGCGACCTCATCGTTACCAATGGTTTTCCCAAAGACGTGACCGACCTGGACTTTGTAGATTACAACTCCAATTCCTTTGCCTACGCCTCCAAGGGTTTTTTGAACGACAACATTCCTTCGGTCAAACTCAAAAACTACGCTTTCCGCAACCGCGGTGACCTGAGCTTTGAAAGCATGGGCGAGCAATGGGGCATCACCGAAACTTCTTTCTCGAATGGCGCAGCTTACGGAGATCTGGACAACGATGGAGATCTGGATTATGTAGTGAACAACATCAATGATCCTGCATCGCTTTTTCGGAATAATTTGATCCGTACGGGCACCCCCTATGTGGGTGCCCCAACGAATAATGGGCGGCCACGAAGGGACCGCCCCGACGGCCGCCCCTTCTGGATCGGGATAAAATTAAAAGGCGATTCCTTAAACCCCATGGGACTAGGCGCCTTCATCGAAATCCAATACGGCAAAAACCAGAAACAATACTGGGAGCATTCCATTTACCGGGGCTACTTGTCTTCCATCCAGCCGCTGGCGCATTTTGGATTGGGCAGCAACGAGGTGGTATCTAAAATCATCGTGACCTGGCCCAACCACAAGCAGCAGGTGCTTACCAAAATCAAATCCAATCAGGTCATCGAAATCGATTACCGCAAGGCCGCAACGCAGGCTATTCCACCGCCGCCACCACCACTGCAACCCTTTTTTGCCAACGTAACCGCAGAAGTGGGCGTCAACTTCTTGCATGAAGAAGCGGATTTTATCGATTTCAACCTGCAGCCTTTGTTGCCGCACAAACTCTCCCAATATGGCCCTGGGCTGGCAGTTGCCGATGTCAACGGTGATGGTTTGGACGATTTCTTTACCTCAGGCGGGCATTTTCACAAAGGGCGCTTCTTTATCCAAAGCCAGGATGGCAAATTCCAGGAAGAGGATTTGCTGGATGGTGTGGAAGGCCTTGACAAGAAAGGCGAAGATCTTGGCATTTTGTTTTTTGATGCCGACAATGACGGCGATCAGGATTTGTACCTGGTTCGGGGTGGGGTAGAATTCCCGGCAGACAACCCTGCGTATCAAGACAACCTATATCTTAATGATAAGGGCAAATTTAGCCCGGCCAAGGCTGCCCTGCCTGCTTTTCTCAAAAGCGGCTCCTGCATCAAGGCGGCCGATTTTGACCGCGATGGCGATTTGGACTTGTTTATTGGAGGGCGCACCAAGCACCGGGAATACCCCTTGCCGGTAAGCAGTTACCTGTTGCGCAACGAAAGCAAAGCGGGGCATCCCAAATTTGTGCTGGCCAATACCCAGATAGCACCGGAATTGAATGATTTGGGACTGGTCTGTGATGCCCTTTGGACGGATTACGACCAGGACGGATGGGTAGACCTGCTTTTGGCCGGAGAATGGATGCCATTGACCATCCTGAAAAATCAAAAAGGAAAATTGAGCAATGTGACCGCCGGGAGCGGGTTGGAAAAATACACGGGTTGGTGGAGCAGCCTGACTGGGGCCGATTTTGACGGCGATGGGGATGTTGATTACCTCGCCGGAAACCTGGGATTGAACACCTTATATAAGGCGTCGGAAAAATATCCGATAGGCATTTATGCAGCCGATTTTGACGGCAACAAAGGTTACGATGCCATTCCTGCCGTGTTTTTCCCCAATCGGAAAGGAGAACTCGAAGAATTCCCTTACAACGGTCGCCTCGACCTCGACAAGCAAGTGATTCTGAGCAAAAGAAAATACCTCTTGCACGCAGAATTTGCCCAGGTCAACATGCAAGACTACCTCAAAAATTTTGAAAACATCAAACCCTTGCACCTCAGGGCCAACTGGATGCAGAGCAGCTTGATCCGCAACCTCGGCAACGGTAAATTTGCCGTAGAGGCGCTGCCTACCGAAGCGCAATTTGCCCCCATCTACGGCATGGCCACCGGCGACTGGAATGACGATGGACACCTGGATGCACTTTGTTTGGGCAATGACTTTGGCAGCGAAGTAACCTCCGGCCGCTACGATGCATTCAATGGTTTGTTGCTTTTGGGCGATGGAAAGGGAAAACTCAAGCCTTGCCTACTTCCTCAGTCGGGATTTTATGTGCCTGGCGATGCCAAAAGCCTGATTCAACTCAGCAATGCCAAAGGCGAACAGCTTTTTGTAGCGGGTCAAAACCGCGGCCCACTCTTGGTTTTCAAGCAAGCTGGCCCGATTTTACGCAGCATACCTTATGGCCAAAACGACGCTTTTGTCCAATTAAAATTAGGCAATGGCAAAACCAAACGCTGTGAACTTTACCAGGGAAATGGCTTTTTGTCCCAATCGAGCCGGAAGATTTTCTTGCCTTCAGGCGCAATAGAGGCAAGCATTACGGATTTCACTGGAAAGAGCAGACTTGTGAAGTTGTAATTTATTCGTTGAAGCAGCTTCGCTGCTTGTTTTTTTATTAACCGCGACGAGCACGACGTTTTATGCGCTTCACGCTTTTTGAGGCTTCGCCTCTTTTTGCTAAAAGCGACAACAATGGGAGAACGGATGACGCGGATTTGGGCGGATTAAAACGGATTTTGCTTTGCCGCAGGCAAAGCTTTTTAGATACAAACGGTATAAGACCCAAAATTGATTGAGCCCAAAAGGGGTTCTTGGGGGCTTTGTGCCATCACGCCGAAGGCGGGAAATCCGTTCCAATCCGTTCCAATCCGCCCAAATCCGGGGCATCCGTTCTCCCATTGACGTCCCGCTACACCGGAGGCGTAAAAGCGCGGAGCGCGTAATTGTCGTACTCGTCGGATGTCGTGGTGAAATTAACCATGAGCAGCGCAGCTTCGAAAAATTCATGGCATTACTTTTACAGATCGCTGCTACAGCCAAATGAATCGTGGTGAATTAAAATGCAGCGAAGCTGCGAGATTGACTAAATTTAGGTAAAGTATAGATTTCAATTTGGGAATGTTTTTTTTTAACCCAAAGCAGCGAATATCCCTGCACAAACGTAATCTTGTTTCGAGAAAGGTGGTAAACAGGTGTTTTTAATTTTTTTCATCAAAAAATTAAAAAATAATCGAAGGTTCTTTGATTATTTGAAAAAAAGTCGAATCTTCGATCTCAAGTTAGTGTCTATTGCACACCATCTAGAATTAAAGCAACTAAAACCAGTAAATATTTGTTTTTTATCCCGTTTTTTGAACTAAATTCTTGTAGATTATTGGCCAGAGCGAGTGGTAATAGAAAATACCCCCCAAGCTCACCAAACCAGTTGAATGATCACCATTCAGCATGACTTTTTTGCGCCCAACGAATAACACAAAGCTAAGGTAAATTTCCCGACACGGCAGAGTCAAGGATCGCTCTGCAAACAGGTTTTGGATTTAATCAATCAAAATGCCATCAACGGAGCCATGCTCCGTTGATGGGCCATACTTAACCATCATTTTTGTTTATTTAACCAAACCATCACTATCATGGTTCATGCTTACCAAACTTGGCAAAAATACGCGGCACTAGCTGCAGTTTTTTGCTTTTTTTCCATTGCCGCGTTTGCACAACGCAGCATCGGTGGAAAAGTGGTAGATGTAGCGGGCAATCCTTTGATTGCTGCATCTGTCATTGTGAAAGGTACCACCAACGGTACTTACACCGACGATAATGGAGCTTTTTTACTCACAGTAGAAGGTGATGCTTCCGCATTGATCGTCTCTTACCTCGGTTACCGCACCAAGGAAATTACGATAAGTGCTGCAGAATCTAACGTGGCTATCACTCTTGAAGAAAGTGACCTTGCGCTGGAAGAAGTACTCGTAACGGGGTATTCTACTCAGCAGAAGAAAGACCTCACCGGTGCCGTTTCGGTTGTAAAGACCAAAGATTTATTATCGGTACCTTCTGGTAACTTTCAACAACAACTCGGTGGCCGTGCAGCTGGGGTGGTGGTAGGGGACTCTGGAGAGCCTGGTTCTCCGGTTAGTATCCGCATCCGCGGGGTAGGTACATTTGGCAACAACGACCCATTGTACATCATCGACGGGGTGCCTCGCGAAGGCAACCGCCAGATTGACATCAACCCCAACGACATCGAAAGCTTCCAGATCCTGAAGGACGCATCATCGGCCTCCATCTATGGATCTCGTGCGGCCAACGGGGTAATCATCATCACTACCAAACGGGGTAAAGCTGGCCAAACCAAAGTGTCGTACAACGGTTATTATGGTTTGCAGCAACACGGCAAATTGATCGACGTATTGAATGCGCCAGAATTTGCTTCCATGCGCTTTCAGTCTTATGCCAATGCTGGTCAAGCCCTGAGCGCCAATTTGCAATCTTTGTACGGCAGTGGCGCTACTCCGGTATTGCCAGAATACATCAACCCTACTGGTGCAAAAGCTGGTGATCCCAAAATTGATCCAAAGGCCTACAACGCTGACATTACCAGCGCAGATTTCAACCTGATCACCAAAGCGAACAAGCAAGGTACCGACTGGCAGGAAGAAATTATGCAGGTTGCACCAATTCAGGATCATAACCTGGCCTTCTCTGGTGGCAGCAAAAACAGCATCTATGCGCTGAGTTTGAACTATTACAACCAGCAAGGTCTGTTGTTGGCAACCTACAACCGCCGTTACAGCTTGCGCTTGAACAGCGAATACAAAATTGGTAAGTACCTGAGCATTGGCGAAAACATGAAGGTTTCTTCTAACGAAGACATTCGTGCCATTGCCGGCGGCCCTGGTGAAGGTTCTCCGATCACCAATGCCATCCGGATGCAGCCCATCGTTCCAGTGTACGACATCAATGGATTCTATGCAGGTGCAAAAGGAGTATTGTCCAATGCTGGTAACCCGGTTGCCCAGTTGTTGCGCCAAAAAGACAACAAAGGCTACGGGCTCAACGCCTTTGGTAGCTTGTATACCAACTTGAATTTGGGCTTCCTGGGAGGCATCTTCAACAGCATCTCTTTCCGCTCTCAGATTGGTATCGACTATGGCATGTACAACTACTACGGATTCAGCTACCGCAACATTGAAGCAGCAGAACCTGGATCTTCCAACGGATTCTACCAGGGTGCAGGCTACAACCTGAGCTGGACATTGTACAACACACTGACCTTTGATCGCCAAATTGGCCAAAACCAAAAGCTCAAAGCTTACGTGGGTACAGAAGCTGTTTTGGGTTCTGGACGCGACATCTCTGGCAACCGCTTCAACTATTTCGTAGATACCCGAAACTTCTGGACGCTGAGTTCAGGTAGCCCGCTTGGTCAGCAAGCCAATGGCGGTGCCTACTCTGGCCCTGCCTTGTACTCCTTGTTTGGTCGCGTAGAATACAGCTGGAAAGACAAGTACATCCTGAACGGTACGGTGCGTAGGGATGGTTCTTCTGTATTTGGCCCTGAAAACCGTTATGCAGTATTCCCTGCATTTGGTGCAGCCTGGCGGGTATCCAGTGAAAGTTTCCTGAAAAACATTGCGGCCATCAACGACATGAAAATCCGTGTGGGTTGGGGACAAACGGGTAACCAGCGCATTGACGCCAGCAACGCTTTCAGCCAGTATGGCTCTGGCCCTGGATCAACTGCTTACGACATCAATGGTACAGGTACTACCCCGATCTTGGGCTTTGATGCAACCCGCTTGGGCAACACAGCTACCAGGTGGGAAACCACTACCTCTACCAACATTGGGATAGATGCCACCTTGTTTGACAACAAATTTGAGTTGTCCGTTGAATGGTGGAACCGCCGCACAACTGACTTGTTATACCAACTTCCGCTTCCAGGTACTGCCGGAGATTTGACTCCTCCATTCGTTAACGTAGGGGACATGCAAAACGTAGGTGTAGACGCACAATTGACTTACCACGGCAAAGCTGCTGGCGATAAACTGAAGTACAACATCGGCATCGTATTCGGTACCTACAAGAACGAAATTTTGCGGGTTGGCAACACGGATGAAGATTTCTTCCAGGGTGGTGGTTCTCGTTTGGCTGGTCCATCCATCACGCGTTCTTTGAAGGGGCATCCAATTTCTTCTTTCTGGGGTTACCAAATTGTAGGCATCTTCCAGGATGAAGCTGAAGTAGCTGCAGCTCCAGTACAAACCGACGGGGGCAAAAAAGTAGGCCGCTGGCGTTTTGCAGATTTGAACAATGATAAGGTAGTTGACGATAAAGACAGAACCTTTATTGGCAACCCACACCCAGACTTTACTTATGGCATCAACATCGATCTGTCCTGGAAAAACTTTGATTTCTCTGCCTTCTTCCAGGGCTCTCAAGGCAACGATGTATTCAACTACAACCGCTACTGGATCGATTTTGAAACCTTCAACGGCAACCGTTCCAGAGAAACTTTGGAGGATTCATGGACACCTAACCGCCGCAACGCAAGTTTGCCTAAATTGGATGTAACCGACCAGGTTTCCAACGGATTTGGGCACAGCTACTATGTAGAAGACGGTTCTTACCTGGCATTGCGTCAGGCGCAATTGGGCTATACCTTCCAGACTTTGGGTAAAATGAAAGTTGACCGTCTGCGCATTTATGTACAGGCTACCAACCCAATTATGATCACTTCGTACCGGGGATACAACCCTGCCATCACTACTGCAGGATTTGGATCCGGTGCTGATGCAACGATGGGTGTGGATTATGGTTACTATCCATTGGTGAAGCAATTTATTTTTGGCGCCAATTTGTCATTCTAAGGAACAATGTTCTGACAATGATTAAATTTGCCTAACTTTATCTCAAATTCAGTTGTAATATGAAAAAGGTTATATATCTGGTATTTATTTTCGCTGTGCTCAGCGGCGTTTTTTACGCTTGTCAGGAAAAGTTTCTTGACCGGCCACCAATTGGTGGTTTGAGTGAAGCCACTTTGGCCAACCAAAAAGGGGTTGATGCCGTATTGATTGGTGCCTACTCCCTGCTGGATGGCTGGGCTCAAGGTTGGGGCAATGGTGCCGTTTGGACAGCTGCTGCCTCCAACTGGGTATATGGTGGTGTTTGTGGCGGTGATGCACACAAAGGTTCAGATGCATCTGACCAACCTGCCATCAACCCAATCGAGCGTTATGAGTGCTTGCCATCTAACGAATACCCACGTGGTAAGTGGCGTACCTGTTACGATGGGGTGGCTCGTTCCAACTCGGTATTGCAGTTGTTGGCTAAAGCAACCGATGTATCTGCGGATAAAGCCAAGCAGATCCAGGCCGAAGCGCGTTTCTTGCGTGGTCACTACCACTTTGAAGCCAAAAAGGTATTCAACAATGTACCTTATGTAAGCGACAAAGCAACCGACTTCAACGTACCCAACGACCGCGACATTTGGTCTGACATCGAAGCTGACCTGAAGTTTGCTTACGACAACCTGCCTGAAACTCAAGCGCAAGTTGGTCGTGTCAACAAATGGACGGCTGGTGCTCTTTTGGCGAAAGCTTACATGTTCCAAAAGAAATATGCTGACGCGAAAACCTTGTTGGAAAATGTCATCGCCAATGGCAAAACACCAAACGGCTTGAAGTATGCTTTGAACGAAAAATTCAACGACAACTTCTTGATTGCAACCAAGAACAACAAAGAGTCTGTTTTCTCCGTGCAATCTTCCGTAAACGATGGTGCTGACGGTGAAAACGGAAACTATGGCGACGTATTGAACTTCCCTTACACCGGAGGCCCTGGTACTTGCTGTGGATTCTATCAGCCAAGTTTCGAATTGGCCAACTCTTACCGTACCGATGCCAATGGTTTGCCACTGCTGGATGGTAGCTTCAATACGGGTGCCAATCAATTGAAAACAGACCAAAACGTATCTCCTTCAGATCCATTTACACCAGATGCAGGCAATATTGATCCACGTCTCGATCGCACCGTAGGTCGTCGTGGTATTCCTTACCTGGATTGGGGACCTCACCCAGGTGCCAGCTGGATTCGTGACCAGGGATACTCTGGTCCATATGCATCCATCAAGCACGTGTACAAGAAGTCTGAGCAAGGCAGTGGTTCTACTGCTTCTGGTTGGGCGCAAGGTGCCAGTGCCAACAACATCAACTTGATTCGTTTCTCAGATGTCATCCTATGGGCGGCTGAGTGCGAAGTGGAAGTAGGTAGCCTGGAAAAAGCCCGGACTTATGTCAATCAAATCCGTACTCGCGCTGCAAACCCTGCTGATTTTGTACAAATCAACGGCGCTCCTGCTGCCAAGTATGTAATTGATACGTACAAAACGCCTTGGACTGACAAAGCTTTGGCCAGAAAAGCAGTTCAATTCGAGCGCAAACTCGAATTGGGTATGGAAGGACACCGTTTCTTCGACCTCGTACGCTGGGGTACTGCTCCAGAGGTATTGAATGCCTACATCGCTTACGAATCTACCAAATTGCCTGGTTTGAAAGGTGCACGCTTCACCGCGGGCAAAACCGAGTACATGCCAGTTCCTATTCAAGAAATTATTGCCAGTACTGTTGAAGGTAAAGCTACCTTGAAGCAGAACCCTGGCTACTAGAATGAATAACTACAGTCTCTTTTCAACTTGACAGGGCAATTCCCTGCAAACATTTAACTTCAGCGGAAAGCAAATTTTTTTTGCTTTCCGCTTTATTTTTGTTCCTCATATCTTTCCCTATTTTTACCCGCCTGAAGAATAACTCTTAATTATGCGCATCATTTATTGTATTTGTATTGCCCTGCTTATGCTGAGCTGCAATACCCGTAAAAATCAATTGTTTGAATTGCTTCCGGCTTCCCAAACAGGGATCAATTTTGTCAACTCCATCGTAGAAGATGCCCGGTACAACATCTTGGACTTTGAATACGTGTACAACGGGGGAGGAGTAGCCGTAGGTGATTTCAACAACGACCAATTGCAGGATTTGTTTTTTACGGGCAATCAGGTGGACAACGCCCTGTACCTCAATGCAGGCAATTTTACATTTAAGGACATTACCAAAAGTGCCAGGGTCGCCTCGCCGGGTAAATGGTGTTCGGGAGCCGCAACCGTAGACATCAATGGCGACGGCTGGCAAGACCTCTACGTATGCGCCAACATGGAACTCGATGCCGCCAAACGCGCCAACCAAATGTTCATCAACCAGGGCTTGGATAAAAATGGCCACCCTGTATTCAAGGACTTTGCCCCCGTGATGGGCATTGCCGACACTGGCTATTCTACGCAGGCTGCATTTTTTGATTACGACAAAGACAATGACCTAGATTTATACATACTCACCAATGAAGTAGAGATCTTTTTTCCCAACCAATACCGAGAAAAAATCAGCGACGGATCGGCGCGCAACAACGATCGACTTTTTCGCAACGATGGCCCTGGCGCAGATGGCTTACCTCGTTTTACGCTGGTGAGCAAAGCTGCCGGTATCAAAATGGAAGGGTATGGCCTGGGCCTGGCCATAAGTGACCTCAACCAGGATGGCTGGCCCGATATCTATGTGACCAACGATTACCTTTCAAATGACTTGTTGTGGATGAACCGCAAGGATGGCACCTTTTACAATGCAGCGCCGAAACTGTTCAAACATACCAGCCAGTTTGCGATGGGCAATGATGTGGCCGACCTTAACAACGACGGCTGGTCTGACCTTTTTGCGCTGGATATGTTGCCTTACTCGAATGAACGCAAAAAGTTGTTCATCCCCGCCAACAATTACAGCAAATACCTCAACAACGATAAGCATGGGTATGAGTACCAATACGTGCGCAACACCGTGCAATTGAGCAATGGCTTCGGAATTGTAGATACTGCAGGTGCGCCATTCAGCGAAATTGGCTGCTTTTTGGGATTGCAGGAAACCGACTGGAGCTGGTCTCCACTGTTGATCGACCCCGATAATGATGGCTACCGGGACATATTGATCACCAATGGTTTTCCCAAAGACGTGAGCGATCAGGATTTTGGGGTGTTCCGCTCCAATACCAATTACTTGCGTACTTCCAAAGTAGAACTCCTGAGCATGATTCCCGAAGTGAAGGTGTCCAATTTTGCTTTCCGCAACCTCGGCAATCTGCATTTTGAAAACACCACCAAAGCCTGGGGACTTGAACGCCCTTCGTTTTCCAATGGGGCGGCCTACGCTGATCTGGACAACGACGGAGACCTGGATTACATCGTCAGCAACATCGATGATCAGCCTTTTGTGTACCGCAATACCCTCAATGAACAAAAGGAAAAACCACACTACCTGCGTTTGAGCCTAAAGGGAATCAAAGGCAATCCACAAGGCTACGGTGCCAAAATTTGGGCTTACCACCAGGGGAAATTGCTGCAATACCAGGAGCAAAGCCCCATTCGAGGCTATTTGGGTTCGGTAGAACAAATCATACACCTGGGGCTAGGTGACATCAAAATGCTCGATTCATTAAGGGTGGTTTGGCCCGATGACCGAACTCAACTGCTCCAAAAGGTCAAGGCAGACCAGGTGCTGACCATCGATCAAAGCAAAGCTTCGGGAAAATACAGTTACCTGAAAAAAGTTGCTCCTGCACTGTTGGCCGATTTGGGTTCGGCATTGCATGTCAACTATCGGCACGAAGAAGCTGAATTCATCGATTTCAATATTCAGAGAACGCTTCCGCATAAACTGTCACAAAGTGGCCCCGCTCTGGTAGCGGGCGATATCAATGGCGATGGTCTGGAAGACCTGTTCATCACCGGCTCTTTCCCTAATCCTGGCGATGTGTTGCTGCAACAGCCCAATGGACAATTTGGAGCAGCTCAACCCTTGCCACTGGTCGATGCCAAAGCTGGTGAAAGTACCGGAGCTGCCCTGTTTGATGCCGATGGCGATGGCGACAATGATCTGTACGTGGTGCGTGGGGGATATGAATTTGCGCCGAATTCGGCAGAATACCAAGATCTTTTGTACCTCAATCAAGGCAAAGGCCAATGGCAATTGCAGAAAAATGCCCTCCCCACTGAGACCTTCAGCGGCTCCTGCGTAAAAGCTGCTGATTTTGACCAGGATGGAGACCTTGACCTCTTTGTGGGCGGAAGATGTACTCCTGGCAAATATCCTCTCCCATCTTCAAGCATGCTGCTGCGCAACGACAGCCGAAAAGGGCAAGTAAAATTCACCGATGTGACCCAACAACTTGCTCCAGCGTTGAGCAACCTCGGTATGATCACTGATGCAATCTGGACGGATGCCGACCAGGATAAACAAGTTGATTTGTTGCTGGTAGGGGAGTGGATGCCCATTGCTTTTTTCAAAAACCAAAAAGGAAAATTGGTCAACGTCAGCAAATCCAGTGGCCTTGAAGCCAAGCTGGGCTGGTGGAACAGCTTGCTCGGGGCCGATTTTGATGGCGATGGCGATACGGATTATCTGGCGGGTAACCTGGGCTTGAATACCTTACTCAAAGCTTCTCCAACCGAACCTGTTCAAATTGCTTCGGCTGATTTTGACGACAATGGCAATTATGATCCCATTTTATTCCAATACGGCACCGGACTGGATGGCAAAAGAAGCCCTTATGTATTCAATACCCGCGATGATCTGATCAAACAATGGTTGTTGATGCGTGACCGCTACCCGAAATACACCGACTTTACCCAAGCGACTTTTGACAATTTGCTGCTGCCCGCCGAAAAGCAAAAAGCATTGATCAAAAAGGCCAATTGTTTTCAAAGTAGTTACATCGAAAACCTGGGGGGAGGGCATTTTGCCATCAAACCACTTCCCAATGTTGCGCAAATGGCTCCTTTGTACGGCATGACGGCAGCCGATGTGAATCAGGACGGCAAGTTGGATGTCATCGCCGCAACCAATGGATTTGACCCGGATGTATTTACCGGAAGGTACGATGCACTCAATGGCTTGGTGCTATTGGGAAATGGCAAAGGCAGTTTCGAAGCCCTTCCTTGGCAACGCAGTGGATTGCTGGTGAAAGGGGATGGCAAAGCCTGTATTCAATTGCGCGCTGCAAATGGCAACCCGCTCTTTCTGATCAGCCAAAACCGGGGCGCGCTGAAGGCGTATGGCATTGCAAAAGTTAAAAACCAGGGAGATGAAAAAGAATGAATCTGCTGGTACAAGTTCTGCTGGTACAAGTCTCCAGACTTGTACCCCTATTTCTGCGTCTCTGACGCACGAGCAGGGAGCGGATGTTGCATTTTTGAGGCATACAAATAGAGGATACAAGTCTGGAGACTTGAACCAGAGCGGTACAAGTCTCCAGACTTGTACCCCTATTTCTGCGTCTCTGACGCACGAGCAAG